>CAZECH010000106.1:0-8690 GCA_964510675.1 uncultured Ignavibacteriaceae bacterium | reverse complement strand
AAGCCCATCTAACTTGGTATAATATTTGGGTTTTATAGGTTACAATTCTGAAATGAGCAAACAAAATTTTTTAATGAATAAACGGAAGTAAAATGAAAAGAGAAAAAGTAACAATAGACGGAAACGAAGCAGCGGCGTACGTTGCATATCACACGAACGAAGTGATTGCAATTTATCCGATTACACCGTCATCGAACATGGGAGAATGGTGTGATGAATGGGCTTCCAAAGGCAAGAAAAATATTTGGGGAATAGTTCCGTCTGTAAGTGAATTACAAAGTGAAGGTGGTGCATCCGGAAGCATTCACGGTGCATTGCAAACCGGAGCATTAGCAACAACTTTTACAGCTTCGCAAGGTTTACTGTTGATGATTCCGAACATGTTTAAAATTGCCGGTGAACTTACATCTACAGTATTTCATGTTTCTGCAAGATCAATTGCGGCGCAAGCATTATCAATTTTTGGTGATCACAGTGATGTTATGGCGACGCGCTCAACAGGTTTCGGTTTGATTGCTTCTAATTCTGTTCAAGAAGTTATGGACTTTGCATTGATCTCTCAAGCAGCAGCTTTAGAAACCCGTTTGCCATTCATTCATTTCTTTGATGGTTTTAGAACTTCGCATGAAGTTATGAAAATTGAGCAGTTAACAGTTGAAGATATGAAAGCAATGATTGATGAAGATTTAGTTATTGCTCATAGTAATAGAGCTTTATCTCCTGATAAACCTTTTATACGCGGTACAGCACAAAATCCTGATGTTTATTTTCAGGGAAGAGAAACAGTAAATCCGTTTTATATCAAATGCCCGGATATCGTTCAAAAGCAAATGGACAAATTTGCAAAATTAGTCGGACGACAATATCATTTATTCGATTATGTCGGTGCACCGGATGCTGAAAGAGTGATTGTTATGATGGGTTCAGGTGCTGAAGCAGCTCAGGATACGGTTGAATATCTCACTTCAAAGGGAGAAAAAGTCGGATTGCTGAAAGTAAGACTATATCGACCATTTTCAATCGAACATTTTATCAAAGCACTTCCAAAATCAGTAAAGACAATTGCGGTTTTAGATCGAACCAAAGAACCCGGATCCGCAGGTGAGCCATTATATCAGGATGTAATCAATGCTGTTTCCGAAAAATTTATGAATGGTGAATTAGGTTTTTCTTATCCAAGAATTATTGGCGGAAGATATGGTCTTTCATCAAAAGAGTTTACACCGGCAATGGTTAAATCTGTGTTTGATGAAGCTAAGAAAGGCAAACCGAAAAATCATTTTACCATTGGTATTGTTGAAGATGTTACTAACTCAAGTCTTGAATTCGATCCCGCATTTTCGGTTGAACCAGCTGAAACATTTAAAGGAAAATTCTATGGGCTTGGTGCCGATGGAACTGTAGGTGCGAATAAAAACTCAATTAAAATAATTGGTGAGAGTACGGATTATTTTGCACAGGGTTATTTTGTTTATGATTCAAAAAAATCAGGATCAACAACTACTTCTCATTTAAGATTCGGGCCGAAAGAAATTAAATCAACTTACCTAATTGATAAAGCAAACTTCATTGCATGCCATCAGCAGGTTTTTCTTGAGAAGATGGATATGCTTAAAGATGCAAGTGAAGGTGCAACATTTCTTTTAAATACTAAAGTACCTAAAGAACTAGTATGGGATTCTCTTCCTGAAAAAGTTCAGAAGGATCTTATTGAAAGGAAGATGAAGCTTTACATAATTGATGCATATAAAGTTGGTGATGAAACCGGAATGGGTGTAAGGATAAATACAATTATGCAAACCTGCTTCTTTGCGATCTCAAAGATCTTCCCTAAGGATGAAGCAATAAAGATGATTAAAAATTCCATTAAAAAAACTTATGGAGCTAAAGGCGATAAGATTGTTGAGATGAACTTCAATGCTGTTGATAAAACTCTTGAAAATCTTTTTGAAGTTGAAGTTCCCGAAAAAGTAACAAGCAAAACTCAACTACAGCCAGCTGTTGCTGGTAATGCACCTGAGTTCGTTATGGATGTAACTGCAAAAATTATAGCCGGATTTGGTGATAACATTCCTGTTAGTAAAATGCCGATTGATGGAACCTACCCAACCGGAACATCAAAATGGGAAAAAAGAAACATTGCTCTTGATGTCCCTGTATGGGATAAAGAGATATGTATTCAGTGCAACAAGTGTGTGCTTGTTTGTCCTCATGCTACTATAAGAGCAAAAGTATATGAAGAAAAAGAACTTGCAAAAGCTCCCGAATCATTCAAGTACACAAAGTTCAGAGCCAAAGATTATGGTGATAATCTCCTTTACTCTTTACAAGTAGCAGTAGAAGATTGCACTGGCTGCGGTTTATGTGTTGATGTTTGCCCGGTAAAGAATAAGAAGGAAACAAAATTGAAAGCTATTAATATGGCTGAACAACCTCCGCTTAAAGAACAGGAAAGAATAAACTGGGATTTCTTCCTTACTTTGCCTGACCTTGACAGAACAAAAGTTGTTCTTTCAAAAATTAAAGATTCACAATTCCTCGAACCGCTTTTTGAATTCTCCGGTGCTTGCTCAGGATGCGGTGAAACTCCTTATGTAAAACTTGTAAGCCAGTTATTTGGTGACCGTGCTGTTATTGCAAATGCTACAGGCTGCTCATCAATCTATGGTGGAAACTTACCTACAACTCCATGGACAGTTAATAAAGATGGAAGAGGCCCGGCATGGTCTAATTCACTTTTTGAAGATAATGCTGAATTTGGTTTTGGGTTCAGGCTTGCAATTGATAAGCATAACAGCCAGGCAAAGATGCTGATTGAAAAATATAAAGCAGAACTTGGAGAACAGTTAGTTGATGGCTTAATCAATTCTAAACAAAATGATGAAACCGGAATTTATGAACAGAGAGAAAGAGTAGCTCAGTTAAAGATCAGATTAAATCAATTCTTAAGCAACGGTTATGGTGAAGAAGCTAAAAGCGAATTCAATCATCTCCTTAGTCTTGCAGATTATCTTGTTAAAAAATCTGTTTGGATTATGGGTGGTGATGGCTGGGCTTACGACATAGGTTTTGGAGGATTGGATCATGTTCTTGCTTCAGGAAAGAATGTAAACGTACTTGTACTTGATACAGAAGTTTATTCTAACACCGGTGGTCAAATGTCCAAATCAACCCCGCGTGGTGCAGTTGCAAAATTTGCCACAGCAGGTAAAACGATGGCTAAGAAAGACCTTGGTCTTATGGCTATGTCGTATGGAAATGTTTACGTTGCTAAAGTTGCAATGGGCTCAAATGATGCACACACAGTAAAAGCATTCCTTGAAGCAGAAGCTTATGACGGGCCTTCAATAATAATTGCATACAGCCATTGTATTGCTCATGGAATTGATATGGGGACTGGAATGAGAAATCAAAAAGCTGCTGTTGACACTGGTTACTGGCAGCTCTATAGGTACAATCCTGATCTCATTGAAAAAGGTGAGAATCCATTTAAGCTTGATTCCAAAGGATTGAAAATGCCATTTAAGGATTATGCTTATATGGAAACAAGATATAAGATGTTGACAAAAACTCATCCTGATCTTGCAAAGAAATTAATGGAAGAAGCACAGAATGATGTTAATGAAAAATGGAAGATGTATGAACAGCTTGCTTCAGCAGGAAATGAAAAAGACGAATCTAAATCTGTAAAAGAAGAAGAAAAATCCGTTTAAGAAAATTAGAATTAAATTTTATGAAAACTCCCCAAGGGGAGGGGGAGTTTTCTGAATTAAAAATGAAAAAGGTGCAATGTGAATATATCAACAAGCTATCTCGGTATTGATCTTCAAAATCCAATTGTTCCTTCGGCAGGTCCATTGTCGGAAGATCTTAATAAAATTAAAATGATGGAAGATGCAGGAGCTGCTGCCATTGTTCTCTATTCTATATTCGAAGAACAGATTGAAAGCGAGTTTCTCGAACTTCATCACAGGACAACATATCATGATGAAAGCTTTGCAGAAGCTTTAAATTATTTTCCTGAACCATTCGAATACCGTTTAGGCCCCGATGAATATCTTGAGCACATTAGAAAAGCTAAAGAGATGGTCAATATTCCAATCATTGCAAGCCTTAATGGTAAATCATCCGGAGGGTGGATTGATTATGCAAAGAAAATTGAACAGGCTGGTGCCAATGCACTTGAGTTGAATATATATCTTCTTGCTACGGATGGAAAGAAACCCGGAAACGAAATTGAAAAAGCATATCTGGATATCGTTAAAGAAGTTAAGAGTAATGTTAATATTCCGATTGCAGTTAAGATGCATCCGTTTTTTAGTTCTGTTGCATGGATGGCTGTTGAGTTAGAGAAATCTGGAGCTGATGGCCTGGTTCTTTTCAACAGGTTTTACCAGCCGGATATCGATCTTGAATCTCTTGAAGTAGTACCGAATGTAATTCTTAGCTCTCCGGCTTCAATGAGGCTTCCGCTTAGATGGATTGGAATTCTTTATGGGAAAGTAAAAGCAGATCTTGCAGCTACCAGCGGTATCACCACAGAGAAAGATGTTGTTAAAATGATTATGGCTGGCGCAAAAGTAACACAAATGCTTTCCTGCTTATTAAAATTTGGTATTGGTCATATAGCAGATGTAATTACAAAACTTAAATACTGGATGGAAGTTAATGAATATGAATCTCTTGATCAGATGAGAGGAAGCATGAGCTATATGAATGTTGAAGATCCATCCAAGTTTGAACGCGCAAATTATATGAAGGTTTTACATTCAGTTAAGTAAAAGAATCTTTAAAAATTTAAAAGAGTCAGAAACTGAAATAAACCGACGCTTAAATTAATAAACGTCGGTTTTTTTTGATCTTCTAGAATGCTGAAATGAATCCCGCCCCGATTGTACCATTCTTATTTTTGAAATCATAAGTAAACTCAGTGACTAATCTTATATTTGTTCTTGCAAGAAATCCAAGATGCAGACTCAGGCTTTTGGTATTTAAACTTTGCTGATCTGATTCTATCCAATTGAATAAAGCAGCACTATACCATTTGCTTTCATCCCCGTCAGGACGGTATATCAATTCACCGAAAGCCGCACGGGTTTGAACATCTTCGGGATTATTAATAAAAAATGGATTGTCATCCTGTCTTTCTATGAACTGGAGATTTAATTCAAGAGGATCAAAAGATAAAGTTGCATCTCCGCCAATCATCCATAGTTCATTAATTCCAGAAAACCCAGAGTTGATTTCCTGTTCTTCTTTACCCCAATAACCAAGTCCACCTATCCTAAAATTATCGCCAATATTTTGTGATAGTCTGCCGAACAGATTTTTATATTGATCATTATCAAAATTACCATCAAGAAATCCCTCACCTATTCCATTGCCGTTTAATATTTCTAAAATGATATCTGTGCCCGATTCAAAACCATACATCAGCATTATACCTCTATCATAAGTCAAATTAACATTAGAATGACCGGGCTTAACTTTGTATGCAAGATAATCATCTCTTGTTAACCTTAATTCTCTTTTGAACAAAGGATCTGAAACCTGGAATTGACCGATTATAAAATCCAGATCACTGCTAAAAAGATCATTGAACATAAACCATGCATCTTCAAGCTTACCGGCTTCACCATTTTCCAGTATATAATAAACATAATATGCTATATCAGTGGCAATAGCCCCACCCGAAAGTAATTTAAACACAAGCGGTGCATTAAAATCAGATTTCTCGGTATTGTTGTGGTTATATGTAACATATCCTTCTAACCTGAAAGCCAACGGAAGATCACGAATAAGAGAAAGATCAGGATCACCGGTTTCAACATAATATCTTGGTGCCTCCTGGTCTTTAATCTGAAAACCATCTCCGGCAAATTCATCACCGTATGCTTTTAATGAAGGGAAAGGAGAATGACAGGTTTTACAGGAAAAACCGTATTTTCTGGCGAAAGCCGGAATTGCAAGCAGATCTCCCGTTATAAATATTATTGTAAAAAAAGTTAATGCAATAAATAAGTTGATCTTTTTCATTTTATTTCCTCAAAAATTTATTCGGGATTATTCATTTATAAATTTCAACTAATATTTCTCGTCAAGGTAAAACAGTAACAAAAGTCGAATGTTCATTTACTTTTACAATTTCATATTCATCTGCAGGCACCTGGAGGAATTCAGCAACTGGCTGCACTAATCTCTGATAATTCATTACGGCAGTAATCTTTAATTCTCCGGGAGGTGTATTTGCAGGAAGTACAAAAGTGAAAGTTTCTAACTTTGTTTCTCTCGGACCAATTCTATAATCAACTCCAAGAGATTTTGTATTCCACTGCTGAATTGTCATTCTTCCTTGTGGATCGAAATATGGCATTCTGAAAATCCGATCGCCAGCAGGTATACCATCTCTCTGTACGCCTTTAAAGTCCGGCTGATTTAAAGCAATCCCCATATCCTGATATGCGAGGACATCAGAACCAATTGTATAATCTTCACCTTCAAATCCTTTTTTGTTAACAGGGAGGTGATATATTTTTCCCGAAGCATCAACAGCTTCAACATGCATCCATACAATTCTGTCTTCAACAGATCCTGTAGGAAACTTGTGTCCTGTTTTTTGATTGAAAAGGGCAACAGTGAATTTAATTGTTTCACCAGGTTCAACTTCTCTTGTATCTGGATGAATTCTTAATTCAATAGTTCCCCCGATTTTACCCGGATCGTGCGCACCATGGAATAAATGCTGTGCAGCATCCGGATATTTATTTCCCATTGAAGCTGTATATCCTTCGGCTTTTGACATATGGCAGTTCTGGCATTTTACTCCTTCCTTTGAGTATGGACCTTCTTTCCACTCAAGATGAGTTGATTTAACCCAAATTCCATATGGGGATTTTTCATTATGGCAGGTTCCGCAAAATTCAGCAGATTGAATAAAATCTGATTTAATAATTTTATGAATAGGTGAATCTCCTACGCCCCTGGGTCCATATTTCGTTTTTCCATCTGCAGGGTTAGAAATAAAATTAAAATTATATGGTGTATCACCCTCAAATCCGGAAACTGTATGACAAGCCTCGCAGGAAACAGATTCATTAGCACGGGAATTAAGCTCTGGTCTTGGGGGTGGCACATCTCCTGCGAGGAATGATATTGGCGCATGACAACCGTTGCATCCTTCTTTAACCTCTGCAACAACCGGATCTTTTTCAGCATGCGGTATTGCAAGTTTAAAATATTCTATTTCATCCCAATGATGTGTGTATGCTTGCGACATCATAGCCTGGGTCCATTGCTGATAAAAATCGTTGTGGCATGTTTTACATAACTTTGGGGTTTTATAGTCATCGTAAGTTTTTGTTCCTAATGCATTGGCACCTGCTTTTACTTGTGCATTTGTATTAAAGAAAAAATAGAAACAAAATATTATTGTGATTACAATTCGCATAGTAACCTCCTTTTGGAATAATAAAGTGGGCGTTAATATTTGTTGTATTATGAAGTTTAATGTTCCGTGAATATAAAAGAGAGCGAGAGATAGAAGGTTTGATTATAGGTAAAAAAAATATAACTAACATAAACACTCCCCTTTCCTGCGTAAAAATAATCAAAAAATCTTTAAATGCACATTTAGTAAAAACAAATTCAGCGGAAAACCTTTATGTCTTTCCGCTGAAGTATAATTTCAATTAAATTAAATATTTATTGTGTACTAGCAGGTTGTATTAGTAAACACCTGTTAAAAGCTGCAAGGTGATTTTCAGATGCAGCTTTAAGGTTTTGATATACTCTTACAATATCCGGATTATCAACAACATTTGTAAGTTGATTTTCCAGATCAGAAATGTCTAATTCTTCAATTCCAACTCCAACTAACAATGCTTCTTGTAGTGAAGCATTTCCTTGAGTTAAATATTGATCATACAATTGCTGGAATAGTGGATCAGGGAAAACTCCAACTTCATCTGAAATTATCGGATCTTCTATATTATATTTAACCAATAATCTTTTAATCGCATCCATATGGTTTTGTTCACTTATACTGATATTCTGGAAAACTCTATAGTTATATAAATTGCCAAAAACAGTATAAACATCTCTTGCAAGTTTTTCTTCAATCCGCATATGAATTAAACCGTCTATTTCTTCCTGTGAAAGATCATAACTCCCGGCATTCCCGTTTCCGTATTTTAATAGAGAATCCTGTTCATCGGTTGATAAAGAATTATCTGAGTTGCATCCTGCAATTAAAAGTAATAACAGGAGTGAAGTAAACAAACCAATTATTCTTCTTCTTGTTTTCATTTTATATCTCCTTTGTATTATTTATGAAATAAGGGCGACAATTTTTTGCCGCCCCGATATTTTTAGTTTATTTTCTGCCGCCTCTTTTAATTCCCCAAGGTCCTGTCCCATCACAATTTCCATTTGAATTTCCTGGTCCAAATCCTGATCCGTTGTGTGGGCCGGATTTATATCCATTACCATAACCGGTTTTATCTCCCATAAATTTAGAGCCTTTACCATTTAGTGGTCTTGTATAATCTGAATCCTGTCCATTTGGAATTCCATCGCCATCAGCATCAGGTGCATTATCATTATATCCATCATTATTTAAATCAATAAAATGATTTCCATGGACTTTGTTTTGCAATTGGTTTTGATCCTGAAATTTCACCTGGTTTTTAATC
>CAZECH010000105.1:0-8691 GCA_964510675.1 uncultured Ignavibacteriaceae bacterium | reverse complement strand
GGTTAAAGAAAATTTAATTTTATTTAGTAATAGATGCCGAATGAATACTATTTTATATCAGGTATTTTTAGATTCAGTTCCTTAATTTTTTTATCAAGTGTTGGTTTGGAAATTTTCAGGATATTACAAGCTTTAGTTTTATTCCAGCTTACATGATCTAACACTAATTCAATATGGTTTTTTACAATTTCATCGAGAGGTAAATTCTCTTTGGGCTTAAACTTATTTTTTTTAGGCTCGGTTTTTCTCAATAAAATATTTTCGGCTTTAAGTACGTCACCTTCCGTTAATACCACAGCCTGCAAAAGAGTGTTCTCAAGTTCCCGTACATTACCAATCCATTCATAATTCTGAAGCATTTCCATAACTTCAATGGGTACCTTTCTTACATCTTTATGAAGTTCTTTATTTATTTTTTTGAGTAAATGAATTACAAGATTTGGAATATCTTCGCGGTTTTCTCTCAATGGCGGAGCTTCAATAGTAAAAACTTTCAAACGGTAGTAAAGATCTTCCCTGAATCTTCCTTCATCAACATACTTATGCAAATTCCTGTTGGTGGCAGTTACAATTCTTGCACGCATAGGTATAGTAACCTCACCGCCTACTTTTTCAAATTCTTTTTCCTGCAGCACTCTTAAAAGCTTTACCTGCAGGTTGGGAGATATTTCAGAAATCTCATCAAGAAAGATTGTGCCTTCACCCGCAAGTTCGAACTTTCCCTTTTTATCTTTTATAGCCCCTGTAAAAGAACCCTTAACATGGCCAAACAACTCACTTTCCAGTAATGTTTCGGATAGGGCAGTGCAATTCACAGCAATAAAAGGTTCTGTTTTAGTAATGCCGGAATAATGAATTACTTTTGTAATTAATTCTTTCCCTGTTCCGCTTTCACCCTGGATGAGTACACTTACACGATTAGTGGATACTCTGCCAATCTTCTTAAGTACCTCTTTCATTAAATGCGTTTTACCTATAAGACTATTCTCAAGTTTGTATTCATCGGAATCTTTTGAGATTGTTACAGAGAGATGTTCACTTATTCTTTTACCTTCGATAGCTCTTTTTATTACAATTTTAAGTCTCTCAATTTCAAGCGGTTTTTCTATATAATCATAAGCCCCTTGCTGGATAGCTTCTATTGTTGATGAAGTATCTTCATAAGCAGTTATCACTATAAACGGCAGGTTCCCATCCAGGATTTTTACTTTATTTAAAAGTTCAATACCACTCATCCCCGGAAGTTTTATATCTGAAATGATTAAATCAGGATGTACCTTTTCCAATATTTCAAGTGCCTGTTCCGCATCAGGCACATCAAAAATTTTATAGCCGGCTTGTGATAAGACTAATTTAAGTGATTCCCTGATAGATTCGTCATCATCAATTATTAATAACTTTTCCAATTTCTCCTCCCCTTGATTGAAGTGTTATTTGAAAAATTGTTTCTCCACATTTTGAAGAAATTAATTCTATTGTACCATGATGTTTGTCCACTATATTTTTTACAATAGCTAAACCAAGCCCTGTGCCTGCAGGTTTTGTTGTAAAAAATGGTTCAAAAATATTTTCTGTGCCGGTAATTCCGCAGCCGGTATCTTTTATAAAAATACAACAATCTGTTCCTTTCATCTCTGAGTATATTTCAATTTCTCCGCTTGTGCAGATAGATTCGGCAGAGTTTTCTATTAAATGAATGAATAAAGAACGGAGTTGTTGTGCATCTCCATAAATATAATGTTCTGAAGTTTTGTTATTCAAAGTTATTCCGCGTTTAGTCAGCATCGGTTTTAGGAATTCATGAATATTCTCAATCTTTTTAAACAGGTTAATGTTTGTAAAATTTAAACTTGGTTGATTTGAAAATTGCAGGATGTTTTTCAAAGAATGCATCAGCCTGCTCATTTCTTTTTCAATAATTAAAAATGATTTTTTTGCTTCAGGGTTAACAGAATTATTTTGCCGGAGAAGGTCAACGTTTATTTTTATAGAGGTTAACGGAGTTTTTATTTCATGAGAAATATAAGCAGTCATTTTACCAATTCCTGCCAGCTTTTCAGATCTTCTTAAGTCTTCTTCAATCTTTCTTAATTCAGTTATATCTTCTTTAAGAGCAATGAAATTTATTATTTCACCGCTTTGATTTTTAACAGGAGAAATAACAGCGAACTCAATATATGAACTCCCATTCTTTTTTTTATTAATGAATTCACCTTTCCAAACACCACCGGCAAGAATTGTATCCCAGAGAATTTTATACTCTTCAGCAGGTTTATTTCCCGATTTTAATATTCTCGGGGTTTTCCCTAAAACCTCTTCTAAAGTATAACCGGTTAATTCAATAAATTTTGGATTAACATATTCTATATTTCCACAAGTATCTGTGATTATTATAGAAAGTGGATTTTGTTCAATAAAAGTTTTATTGCTCTCTTCGAAGAAATATTTCTGTATCGGATCTTTTATTTCAAATTGGATTATAAGGAAGGAAGGATAGACAGGTTTAATTTTAATTTTAACGGAATGGAATATTTCTTTCTCAAGTAAATAATTTTGATTCAGATTTTCCGCATTACTTTCCCAATTCTCTAAAATTTTTTCAAGATCATCCGGAATTAAAGATTTTAAATTTATTCCGCCTGGCAGGAAAGAAACATTGGTCTGAAAATTTTTTGCGGAATCATTCAAATAAAACAGAACAAAATCTTTATTTGAATGTTTCCATAAAGTAACAGGGTATTTTATCTGATTTAACAGGAACTCTAATTCATTAGTTTTAAGACATAAAGAATCAGAAGATTTACCCTCTATAGAAGAACTTTTATTCATATTAACTCCCCAATCCGGTACTATAATAAGAAAACATCTGTTCTTTTACAATAAAAAATTCTTTTATTTAACTTTTTATTATAGAGGATTTACCAATTCCACTGTTTTCTTACCTTTATATTAGATGGCTATTTCTGTATATTTGCACACTAAAAATTGAAAAATAAGGTTTATGATAAATCTCAAATCCTTAAATGAAGATCAGAAAAATGCAGTAAAACAAGCCGATGGTCCAATAATGATAGTGGCCGGTGCGGGTTCCGGAAAAACACGAGTCCTTACCTATAAAGTTGCATACTTGATTGATGCTGGTGTGAAACCCGAAAATGTTCTTGCCCTGACTTTTACAAATAAAGCTGCTAATGAAATGAAGGACAGGATTCGTGAGCTTGCCGGAAGTAAAGCGAATTCTATATGGATGGGTACATTCCATTCTATCTTTGCCAGGATTTTAAGAATTGAATCGAAAGAAATTAATTACCAAAGTAATTTTTCAATTTATGATGCTGAAGATTCTTTATCTCTTGTTCAGAATGTAATATCCAATTTCAACCTTGAGCTCGAAGCTATCACTCCAAATTCTGTGAGGCATAAGATAAGCTTCCTTAAAAATAATATGATACTGCCTGCTGAGTTTAAGAAAAAGTATATTAAAAATTTTAATGATGAAAAGGTTGCAGAGATTTTTGATGAATATCAGAAAAGGCTTGTAGAAAATAATGCTATGGATTTTGAGGATCTGCTTCTTAAACCAATTGAATTATTTAATCATAACAGTAAAGTATATCAGAAATACAAAAAGAAATTTCTGTACATTCTTGTTGATGAATTCCAGGATACAAATAAAGCCCAATATCAGCTTATAAAAATGCTTGCCAATAAAGATGGAAATGTTTGTGTTGTTGGCGATGATGCACAAAGCATTTACAGCTGGCGTGGTGCAAACCTTGGCAATATGCTGGATTTTGAGAAAGATTTTCCGAAAAGAAAATTATTCAAGCTTGAACAGAATTACCGCTCAACTAAAATGATTTTAACGGCTGCCGATTCAATTATAAAGAATAATAAAGATCAGCTTTTAAAAACTTTATGGACGGAAAATAATGATGGAGAGCACTTAACTTTAATTAAATGTTCAGACGAAAAAGATGAAGCATTCCAGATTGCAAAACATATTAAACATGAAATCTTAAAGAAAAAACTCTCACTAAAAGATATTTCCATTTTATACAGGACAAATGCCCAATCAAGAGCATTAGAAGATATTTTCAGAAGGGAAAAAATTCCTTATAAAATTATTGGCGGAGTTGAGTTCTACAAGAGGAAAGAAGTTAAAGATATTATTGCATACCTGCGTATTCTTTCAAACCATAGAGATGAAGAAAGTCTGCTTAGGATTATGAACTTTCCTCAAAGAGGAATTGGCAGCACAACAATTAAACGAATGATATCTTTTGCACGTAAACATGATATTACCCTCTATGATACTATGGCAAGAGTTTTTGAAGTTATTGACATTAAAGAAAGAATACAAAAAAATGTCAAAGCATTCAGGCTGCTGCTTGAAAAATACACTGATCTGAAAGATAAATTATCTATTGGCGAGCTTACGCGCGCATTGGTAGATGAATTAGCAGTTCTTAAAATGTTTAAGGAAGAAAATACTCCGGAATCACGTGGACGAATGGATAATATAAATGAGTTGTTAAATTCTTTGAGCGAATTTTCCGATTCCAATAAAGATGCAACTCTTGAACAATATTTGGAGGATGTTTCTTTGATATCTGATATTGACACATATAAAGAATCATCAAACTTTGTAACGATGCTTACTATACATAGTGCAAAAGGGCTTGAATTCCCGATTGTATTTATCTCGGGATGTGAAGAAGATATATTCCCTCTTGCAAACCGTTTTAATTCAGATGCTACTGTTGAAGAAGAAAGAAGACTTTTCTATGTAGCCATAACAAGAGCTCAGCAGAAAGTATATATAACTCATGCCCGTTCCCGGTACCGTTTTGGTGAAGTTGCTTACCAAAGCAGATCGAGATTTATTGATGAACTAAATCCTGAAGTGCTTAAAGAAGTTAATGGAAGTATCGGGAGAAAATCTTCCCACAGGAAATCAAAAAAAGAAATATATTATGAATATTTTCAGACGGTTGATTATGAAGATTTTGACCAGGATAATAAATCCGTAAAACCCGGGAGTCGTGTAATGCATGAAAAGTTCGGTCTTGGAAAAGTTACGCAGGTTGCCGGGGTGGGAGATATGATAAAAGCTACTGTTGTATTCGAGGGGAATAATATAAAACAGTTGATGCTTAAATTTGCCAAATTGAAAATTCTAAATTAAATAAAGAAATATGTTTTGCAGTTGTGTAAGCTATTGCAGACCATGAAAAAATAGAAAAGGAGAAGGAAAAATGTCAGCCCCTAAAAAGCTTGCGATCTTAGTTGCCGGAGGACCAGCTCCCGGAATTAATAGTGTAATTGGCGCCGCTACAATACGAGCTATTGTAGAAGGTGTGGAAGTTATTGGAATTAAAGATGGCTTTAAGTGGCTAATGGAAGGTAATATCTCAAACTTTAAAGAATTAACAATAGATAATGTAAGCCGGATACATTTCAGAGGTGGATCTTATATAGGCATTTCACGGTCAAATCCTACCAAAGATAAAAAGTTTCTTGAAAATACTGTTACTTCTTTATTAAGATTAAATGTTGATAAACTGATAACTATTGGTGGCGATGATACTGCATTCAGTGCATTGAAGGTTGATGAAATGGCAGCCAATAGAATAAGAGTTGTACACGTTCCTAAAACAATTGATAATGATCTTGATCTTCCACATGGTATTCCGACTTTTGGATTTCAGACTGCGAGGCATATAGGTGTTGAAATTGTAAAAAATCTTATGGTTGATGCCAAGACTACTTCGCGCTGGTACTTTGTTGTTTCTATGGGAAGAAAAGCAGGGCATCTTGCACTGAGTATTGGTAAAGCAGCCGGTGCTACATTAACTGTAATATCTGAAGAATTCCCGGGAGAAACTATAAGACTTTCACATATTGTAGATATGCTTGTCGGAGCGATAGTTAAAAGATTAAGTTACGGTAGAAATGATGGCGTGGCAATTCTTGCTGAAGGGCTTGTTGAAAGACTTAATACTGAGGATCTTGAATCTTTAGTGGATATTGAAAGGGATGCTCATAATAACATAAGAATTGCAGAAGTAAATTTTGGTGAGATTCTAAAATATAAAGTTCAGGAAAGGTTAAGAGAGTTTGGAATTAAAACTACTGTTGTCGCAAAAAATATTGGTTATGAATTAAGATGTGCAGACCCGATTCCTTTTGATATGGAATATACACGTGACCTTGGTTTTTCTGCTGCCCAATTTATTTTGAATGGCGGCAGCGGCGCAATGGTTTCAATACAGAACGGTTATTTTGTTCCCTTATATTTCAAAGATATAATTGATCCTGCTACAGGAAGAACAAGAGTAAGAATGGTTGATCCCGGTTCGGAAACATTTTATATAGCAAGAAGATATATGCTCAGGTTGAACCAGGCAGATTTTGATGATCCGCATGAGCTTGCAAAGTATGCTGCTACCTGTGGAATATCACTTGAAGAGTTTAAAAAGCAATTCTACTATTTAATTGAGAATGATCTGTTATATAAATATTTGAAAGAAGGTAAGATTAAACTTGCAACAGCCGATTCAAATGCAGTTTATCAACCGTCGCCCAAACCGGCACAAAATGAACTCGGTGAAATAAATGACCTGATAATTGACAAGGTTAAAGCAAGTCAGGGTTAATTCTTCTTTCTTTCAGATTTTATTACTTTAATGAAGCAGTATCCGGTCAAAGTAATGATACTGCTCCATGCTAAAACAAGGAATAGAATTCCTTCAACTGTTAAATTCATTTAGTCCTGTTTATTTATTTACTGAAATTATTCGTTCTTGTAATATTTTTATATTCTTTGGGTTCAGTTCTAACCGGTATTTGAGATTAAATATTATGAAGTTAAATATATGTCTTAAAATATTAAAATCCGGATTTTTGTTTCAAATATCTAAAAAAATTACTTTATTTAATTAATATATCCGGGAAAAATTTTATTTTATTTTTAAAAAAAATTATTAAATTAACCGTTAAATAGGAAATATTAAGGAATATAAATCATGGGTAAAAACTATATATCCAATAAAGATGAAACTGCAAGGATGTTTAAAAGCGATTTTATGGAATCACTTTCAAGAGTACATCCGGCAGTTCCTTTGGTCGTATTCATTCCGGTAATATTATTTTTCTTATATCAATCTGTTTTCACATTTAAATTTTCTTTTGTTACTATCATTAGTCTTTTAGTTTTTGGAATTCTTGTTTGGTCTGTTGCTGAATATACTTTGCACAGATTTATTTTTCATTATAAACCGAAATCTGAATTTGGAGAAAGAATTCATTTTATTTTTCATGGTGTTCACCACGATTATCCAAGTGATTCGAGAAGACTTGTAATGCCTCCTTCTGTGAGTGTTCCGTTAGCTACTCTGTTTTATTTTTTATTTGAAGCTATATTAGGCAGCGATCTTGTTGCACCATTTTTTATTGGTTTTATAATCGGCTACTTATTTTACGATTTGACCCATTATGCTGTTCATCATTTTGCTATTAGGAATAAGTTTTTTCTTTTGCTTAAAAAACATCATATGCGTCATCATTTCCAGGATTCCGATAAAGGTTATGGGGTCAGCATACCGGTGTGGGATGATGTGATGGGAACAAATTTTGAAAAAACAAAAGAGGATTATAAAGATTTAATTTCATAAGAATTTTTTATTCATCTTCATTTATATCATTCTTATTTATATTTTCATATTTATTCCTCATATCTGCAATTAAGGTGATGCTTTAATTGTCCTGTTCCATTTTGCTAAATAAATAAAAATCTGTGTAGCATTATAATACAAAATTTAAGTTTTGTGTTAATTTGGCGATAGGCTTTTTGTCTAATAATAATAATAATACAGATAATTCTTACCGGCATAATATTTGGCCTTAACAGTAGAACAAATTCTGGCTATTTAAAATGAAAAAGAAGATACAGCTTATACACTCCGGAATCTCTTTCATAGATGAAACCTGGGGTGGTCTTTACAGAGGAGGTACTTACCTGCTTGTAGGACCACGTAAATCAGGTAAGACTCTGATCGGATTACAATTTGCAAAGGAATGTGTAAACCAGCAAGAGGTATGTTTATACTTTACAGTAATGAAACCAAAAGATTTAATGATAAATGCTTCTTCAATTGATTTTGATCTCCAGCATTTTATGAAGATGAACCAGGTTATTGTTATTCGTGTAAATCCACCTCCTGAAACAGAACCAGACATTGATAAATATTTGGAAGGGTACCTGCTGGATATAGTTTCTGTCGTTGAACAATACCAGCCTTCTAAAATAATTTTTGATGAATTAACACCCTTTGTTGGTTATAAAGATATTGGGAAATTAAAAGAAATTTTTCTGCAAACATGTGAAGCAATTGAAGATTTTGGTATAACAAGTCTTTTTGTCCTGGGTGAACCGGTTTCAGCTGATGCAAAAAATATTATTGATTTATTAATTGAAAATACAACAGGACTAATTCAATTAAAGAAGAAACAGGATTCTGAAGATATTCCATTAGGCGGCAAAGTCACTATCGTACCTAATGTTGGTCATATTGAAGGGCAATTTATAACTGATTATCATATTGAACCTCACCGTGGCGTTGTTACGGATGTAATTAAATCTGCAAAACAGGGAAATCATACTAAGGCGGCAAAAGGAAGTATATATAA
>CAZECH010000104.1:0-8711 GCA_964510675.1 uncultured Ignavibacteriaceae bacterium | reverse complement strand
ATTAAGAGTAAGAACTTAACATATGCAATCTTAACCTTTAAGGTTTGCATACTGTTAAAAACACTAACCTCGAAGGTTTCAATACTACTTACTCCCAACCTTAAGTAGGATTAAGATATTCACTTGAACCTGAACTTACACTTGAACTCCGACTGTTCTTAAGAAATAAACCTTCCTCTCTTCGTATAATGAGTATGCAAAAGCCTATGAGATAATTTTCCGCAAGGACCTTCAGTCAAGAATTTCTCATAAATATATTTTACATGAGTATTCTCGTGAGATTTCCTTATTGGCAAAGAAGCCTCTTCTTCATAAATAGCCTGGGCACGTTTCTTTCTTATCTCTGCAGATGTTGGAATTGGCTGTCCGCCGCCGCCAAGACATCCTCCCGGACAAGCCATTATTTCAACAAAGTGTACATCATTAAGTTCTCCTTTTCTAAGCATCTCCATAACTTTCTTTGCATTAGCTGTTCCATGTGCAACTATAAATTTCAATTCAACTCCTTCAAGGAATTTATATTCATCAACACAATTCTCTAGTTTTACAGAAGCTTGCTTCACTCCATCAAAACCACGGCAGGGTTCAATATTAAGATTTTGAAATGGAACAACTCTGCCGGTAACAAGTTCATAGACTGTTCTGAGGGCCGCTTCCATAACTCCGCCAGTTGCACCAAAAATTAATCCTGCACCTGATGCTTCACCAAAAGGATCATCAAAACCAGACTTGGGCATTTCCGGCAGATGAATTCCGGCTTCTCTTATCATTTTCCCGAGTTCTCTTGTTGTTAAACCATAGTCAACATCTTTAAAACCAGAGGCATTCATTTCAGGCCTGTTGCACTCAAACTTTTTAGCAGAACAGGGCATAAGTGCAACAGTTACAACATCAGCAGGATCAATTCCTGCTTCCTTTGCGTAAAAAGTTTTAATGATTGCGCCAAACATCTGCTGCGGAGATTTTGCAGATGACAGGTAATCAAGATACTCAGGATAAAAATGCTCTATAAATTTTATCCATCCCGGTGAACAGGATGTAAACTGTGGCAGTTTTACAGAATCATCCTTATCAACAAGAGCTTTCTTTAATTTTAACAGAAGTTCAGTGCCTTCCTCCATTATTGTAAGATCGGCAGTGAAGTTTGTATCAAACACTTTATCAAAGCCGATTCTTTTTAAAGCTGTATTAAGTTCGCCGGTAAAAGAATGTCCAGGTTCAATTCCAAACTCTTCGCCAATCGCAGCTCTTGGAGAAGGAGCAGTTTGAATAACTACATGCTTTTTAGGATTATCAATTGCATTCCATATTTCATCCGATGGATCATTTGTATATAATGCGCCTGTCGGACACCTGTTAATACACTGTCCACAGTTAATACAAATAACGTCTGCAAGAGGTTTATCAAGGAATGTTCCTATGTGTGTTTTATCTCCTCTGTCAATTGCTTCTAAAGCACCAACCTCCTGCAGATCAATACAAGTTCTAACACATCTTTTGCAAAGAACACATTTATTCATATCTCTTATTACAGCTACAGATGATTTATCTATTTCATATACCGGCTTTGTAACATGGCCAAATGTAAAACTATCTACTCCATATTCTTTTGCAAGATGCTGAAGAAGACATTTGCCATTTTTAACGCAGGTATAGCAATCGCCTAAATGTTCGCTAAGCATAAGATCAATAATATGCCTTCTTGCTTTTCTTACCATTGGAGTTGAAGTATGAATCTTAATCGAAGAAGTAATTGGAAAAGTGCATGCCGTTTGAAGAGTTTTCATTCCTTCAACATCAACAACACAAATTCTGCAAACGCCGCCAAGGCGAAGGTCCGGATGGTTGCATAATGTTGGAATATGAATCTGGTTCATCTTGCATGCATCAAGTATTGTTGTGCCAAACGGAACTGAAATTTTCTTTTCGTTTATCTGAACTGAAACCGTTCCTCCGACAGAATCTTTTTCAACCTGTTTAGTAATCTCAAAGGGCTGTTGGCTAACCGGTGTTCTTGATTCGTTATTCTTTTCCATTACTTCCTCCGTTTCTGGATGGATTAAATATTTCATCTCTGAAGTTTTCAAGAATTGAAAGAAATGGATTCGGGCTTGATTGACCTAACCCGCATTTAGCAGCAAGCTGCATCGTTTTGGCAAGTTCTTTAAGATTCCGGATATACGCAAAAGTATATTCGCCTTTTTCAATCATCTCAACTCCTTCAAGAAGCTTTACATTTCCTATTCTGCATGGCGTACATTGCCCGCACGATTCTTCAACAAAAAACTCCATAAAATTCTTTAAGACTTTAAGCATATCCCTGTTCTCATTAAAAATTATTATTGAACCGCCTGTCGCTGCATCTTCATAAGCAAGAATTCTGTTGAACTGGGATTTTGGTACACAAATACCTGAAGCTCCGCCTATCTGAACCGCTTTAGTATTTTTTGCATCAACAACTTCAAGAAGTTCATTTATGGAAGTTCCCCACGGTAGTTCATAAACCCCTGGTTTATCACAATCACCAGAAACAGAAAATAATTTTGAGCCGGTTGATTTATCTGTCCCGTATTTTCTAAACCATTCACCGCCTTTAGTAATTATATGCGGAATGCTTGCAAGAGTTTCAACATTATTTACAACTGTCGGATGCCCCATAAAACCCGTATTAACAGGATAGGGAGGACGATTTCTCGGTTCACCTCTTGAGCCTTCAAGTGATTCTATTAATGCAGTTTCTTCTCCGCAAACATATGCACCTGAACCGAGATAAATTTTAATATCAAAATTAAAATCTGCTTTTCCGCAAATAGATTTTCCAAGGAAATTATCTTTTCTCATTTGTTCAAGATAATCTTTAAGAGACTTAAACATATATTCATATTCACCGCGTAAGTAAACAATTCCCTGCTCGGCACCGATTGTAAATCCGGCTATTACCATTCCTTCAAAAACGAGTTCTGGATATTCAAGAAGAAGGACCCTGTCTTTAAATGTTCCGGGTTCGCCTTCATCTGCATTGCAGATAATAAATTTTTTATCAGAGATGGAAGCAGCAGTCAGCATCCATTTGGTTGCAGTAGGAAAACCAGCTCCGCCTCTTCCTTTTAATCCGGATGTTTTAACCTCAAGCAGAATATTTTCTCTTCCCAACTCAAGAGCCTTATTAATTCCATCACCGGGATGATACCTGGAGAATAAAACAGGTCCGCCTCTTTTTTTCTGAGTGTTTATTATTGTTTCCATTTCTTCTCCTACTTAATCTCTTTAAGAATGTTAACTGCAGTTTCAGGATCGATACGAGTGTAAACTCTTTCGTTAACAAGCATAGCCGGTGCTACATCACACATTCCTAAACAATTTGTATATTCAAGAGTTATCCGCCTGTCCTTTGTTGTCTCACCAAAATTAATTCCGAGTTCTTTCTTAACTGCATCTTCAATATTCTTTTGTCCCTTTAAATTGCAGGAAATTGTGCGGCAAAGCCTTATAATATTTCTCCCGATTGGCTTTGAATGAAGGAAAGAATAAAAAGAAATCGTACTATATACTTCTACAGGATGGATATTTAATAACCGGGCAACTTCCTGCTGTGCAAAGTCAGAAATGAAATTATATTTCTTTTGTATCGCCTGAAGGATTTCAAGCAGGGAAGAGCGACTGTTTCCATAAGTTTTAACTAATTCTTCTATTACTTCAGACTGAGCATTTTTTTCAAGGACTAACATTTTTATCCTCCGTATGAAGACTTAATAATTTTTCCACCTTCTCAAGCAGTTCTTTAGGAGAAACCGGCTTCTCAACAAATTCATCAACCGGTATCAAATCACTTTTCCCATATTCCATACCTGTTGCCTGGGAAATAGAACTGAACATTAAAATCGGGGTTTTTATGTTTTCTTTTCTGAACTTTTGTGCAAGGAAAAATCCGTCATCCTGCTCATCCATCATTACATCAAGAATAATCAGGTCGGGTGTATTTTCTATAACGATGTTATAACCGTCACGTGGATTATTTGCTGTAATAACTTTGAATCCTTTTGAGGTAAGAATTAAACTGCTGGCTTCGAGGATATCAGGATCATCATCAATAACTGCAATTAGTGCCATGTTATTCTCCTGTTTTAATTACCTGCTATTTACAAGATATTGCTAAGTGTAAATATTTTATAATAGTTACACATTATAATTGTACAATCTCTATTCCAAGATTTACATTGATGACGGCTAGTATTTCTTTCATTTATTTTGGAATTAAAAGGAAAGAGAAGATTAATAACAGGGGGTTAAATGGTATCTTTCTTATAATTGATAATTAATAAAAATGATTTTCAGTAATGGGAAAAGGAAGGCTAAGGGTAAGAGCCAGATAACTCTTCAACTTAAAACATTAAATTCTATTCTTCATCTTCAGTTTTTGCAGAAGCGCCGAAGATTTTAAAATCAAAATTTTTTAATAATTCTCTTGCCTCATCTATTTGTTCATTCAGTATAAAGAATTTGGCAGGTTGGATTAATGGATCTACACTTAAAAAATTTTCTCCAAAAACATAATAATCAATACTTCCGTCATCAAGAATAGATTTTACAATGCCAATATCTCCCTGGTTTAATGAAGAAAATATCTGTGAATACTCTTTCCGGTTTTTAATGTTTGGTGGATTTGTAGTAAAATCAATAAAGGATTCACATTCAGGGCAATGTATTTTCCGGGATGCCCGTTCATCATCTTCTAATTGAAGTTCAGATTCGCAATTGGGGCAGGTGATTTCAACAGGTAATATTTCAGGTTGTCGTTCGGCTTGTAATAATTTTTGGCAATCAGGTTCATTACAATAATAATATTCACCACCTTCAATAAGACATAACTCGCAATAATGTTTACCACAACCGTGACAAACGTAATCGGCTTTTTTATCAGGATGATTTATGCAGGTTTCCATTTTTTCTCTTTCTGAATGAAGAAATCTAAAAATTTAATCATTTATTTATCAGTCTTATTCTAAGAGAATCTGTATTTGAGATTAATTGATGAACTGTATCCTGAATTGAATTAAATCCCCAGAGTTTTTTTCCTGATTTATAAGCAAACATATTTTTGTATTCAACTGGGGGTTCAGAAACAAATGCAAATCCGAATTCAAAATATCCGTTCAAGGTGTACTCTTCGAGAACAATTGAATTAGGTATAGTGGTAATTATCGAATCTCCAACAAATATTAAGCTATCCGGAACATCCGGAGATTTAAATCCAATTAAAACACTATCTATCAATTCATTACTTTCAGCTGAAACAGTTGTCCCAATGATTGTAGCGGTAGGATCGTAAGTTGGTTCTGTCGTTTTATCACAACTCACCCCAAAAAATAGTAAGATTACAAAAAAAATACTTCTCATTTCACTCCCCTTAAAATATTTTTATTACAAACCTATATTAAGTTTATTAATATCCAGCATAAAACCAATACAAAATCTTTGTCCCCAATCGTTGTTTCTTTCTTCCATATCAGGGATCCAGCTTAACCAATAAGCATAACCATCACTATTTAAAACTATACTTGGTGAAAGGAGTCCGGGTATCCCAATATTTAATTGGGTTGAAAGAACTGTTGTTTCATCAAGTTCAATTGCAATTACCGGAAATACTGAAAATGATAGAAAAATTATTGCAGTTTCACCATCAATTTTATTCTCTTCAGTAGCAGAACTCCGAAAATTATAATACCCACCGAATTCACTAAAGAATCCAAGATCCAGCCCAATTCCCATTTTAAAATCACTGATCTTGAAATTAATATTAGTTCCAAGATTAGCTCCTAAACCAAATACACTTTTTTCGCCATCATAATTTTCCAATCCGGAAACACGATACAATCCTGTGTATGCGAATGTCCTGAGATTAAAATTAGAAAAATTTTTTGTATTTACATATATGTAACTGACTCTGAGTAAACGCACCAACTCATTTTCATAAGAACCTTGAGAAAATGTACCATCAGCACTGAAATACTTACTTGCTTCATTAAAATTATTATTAGTCTCATGAACCATTGGAACAGCACTCGATTGATAAATAGCCGGATAGTATGTACGCAAACATCCTGAGAATAGGAAAGATAAAATGAAAATAGAATATGGTAAGAATTTGTTTTTCACAATCTTGATTAAAAAAATTATTTATTTACTCAAATTTTATTTTAAACAGCTTAAATAAATTTTGCTCAAACATGAAGTATAAATCTATACCCAACCCCACGCCAAGACCGATTAACACACCGTATCTGGCAAAGAAAAAAAATCCATCAATAGGTAGGAAACCGGCTTTTGCATTAATCAGATAAACCAATAAACCTGCTATGATATTTAGAAGTGAGTAAAAGAATACTAATGCAAAGCTTCTTATAAAAAATGGGAGTTTAGAATATTTTTTTAAGAACAGAAAATATAATTTTACAGAAATTGCGACAGATGAAATAAAAAATATATCTCTTATTAACCATGATACCTGGAAAGGTTTTCCATAACTAACTGTATGTATTAGTACAAATGCGGCAAATAGAAGAAGCTGAGCTCTTATAGTTCTGAATTTATAAAAACTAAAAAATGCAGGGGCCATTAAACCACAAGTTATAAATTGAAAGCTATGTTTCGAAGGATCATAGATTGGGAATGGGGAAAAGATAATCCCAAAACCTATACTTCCTAATAATCCGAAGAGAGTAATGAAAATGATTGAGCAATTAATTGATCTTTTCTCTTGTGATATTGAATTTTTCATCAGGATATACTGTTGTGAAAAGTAATATTTTGCAAATTATCAATTGTTTATCAAAGTTATACTGATCACAGCCACAAGGTTTATTCCATTATTAGAATTTTCCTTTCTTGCCCGAACGATAAGAATTTCCCCGCACTCGAAGAAGGATTTCTTATAATTGAAAAATAAATTGATGATTTATCTTTATTGAGAATAAAGTTAGAATGGAAAAATAATCTGTTTCTTATTTAGCGGAGAGAGAGGGATTCGAACCCTCGGTGGCAACTAGTACCACACTGGTTTTCGAGACCAGCCTATTCAACCACTCTAGCATCTCTCCTAGAAAACATTTTATAATTGAACGATCTTAGTCATAATCGTAATTCCTACTCTAAATCAATTAAAGCGAATAAGATTAGGATTAAGATTGATTGTTTAACATTACTAAATAAATAATAAATTCTTTTCAATCAACAATTGTGTGAACAAATAAAATCAATAAAAACCCAACTATCAAAGATGAAATAACAAGTGTTTTATGGTTTCTAATCATTTCACCAAGAACTGCGTGGATTGCCAGATAAATGAAACCTCCTGCAATATGTGCCATCATAATACTTATCCAGAAAAATGAGATTCCTTCATTTAAAAGAAAAATTCCTAAAAGGGAACCGAGCAAAGTAGTAGATTCAACAAGAGCAGTATACGATATAATTTTCAGTTTAGAATAACCCGCTCCAAACATTAAAGAAGCAAGAGCTAATCCTTCAGGAAACTTGTGAGTTAATATTGCTAAAAAGATTGAGCTTTGTTCGTTAGGATTATGTGTATCGCCTGCTGAAATTGCAACACCATCTAATAGAGAATGAAAAGCAAGTGCTGTGAATAAAGTTAAAAATATTTCTGAAAATTTCTTTGTTGTCTGTTCGTCAAAGTGAGACGCTGAACAAGCAGGACAAACATGTGAATAATACCTGCTGATCAGCCAAAAAACCAGGTAGCCAGATACAATACTTAATATAAGTTCTATCAAACCAAGTTCTTCTGAAGATTCTGGAATTAATACAAATGCTGCAGCACCAAGTAAAGCTCCTGCAGATAAAGAAATTAAGGCGCAAAGTTTTTTATGATTTAATTTTATTATAAATGTTGAGGCTGAGCCAAAAATTGCGGAAACAACCGCAAGAAATGATTTGAATAGAATTAACAAGACCATAATTGTAAAGATAATTCTTTAAGAATAACATTAGCAAAGCAGTTATTAATTATCTTTGGTAAGAGGATCAAAATATTTATATTTGGAATATCCATAGAGAAATGCAGGGATGACTTAAAACCAGATTGGAGAGATGCAGGAGTGGTTTTCAGCCAAAGGGCTGATCCGCCTTTGGTGGTTGTAATAAATTTACTAAAGGTGGTATACCTTGGATAAAAATTTATCAGGAAGAATATTCAACAAAAACTGAAGCTATACGAAGAGAAAAGTTCTTGAAAACCAGTCAGGGTAGAGCTTGGTTAGACAAACAAATACCAAATATTTGGAAAGGTGCAGGAGTGGTTTAACTGGCACGCTTGGAAAGCGTGTGTACGTTAACGCGTACCGAGGGTTCGAATCCCTCCCTTTCCGCCAAACTATTCCAGATAAATCGGGATTCGTTTGGCTTCGCCAAAGTATTTACTGTTTCAGCAAATTTGAGATGAAAGAATGTGGTATGTTTATATAATTAAAATTATGAACAGTAATTTCCTTTATATAGGACCAACTAATAATAATCTTGAAAGAAGAATTGAAGAACATAATCGTGGTCGCTCTCGATCTACAGCACCTTATAAACCTTATTGTTTAGAAGCATATAGAGCGGTTAAATCAGAGCAAAGAGCAAGATCACCGGGGAAGTATTTTAAAACTGGTTCAGGTAAAACCATTCTTTAAAAAAGAATTTTAACAGAAGAA
>CAZECH010000103.1:5353-8931 GCA_964510675.1 uncultured Ignavibacteriaceae bacterium | reverse complement strand
TGATCTTATTTTTGCAGCAACAAGACCAACCAGTTGTTTATCAATCCCGGTAACAACAATCTGTGTCTGTGCGGGCGTCTGGAGTAAAACTCCATCCGGTGGAATAAAATAAATTGGATGAGAATAACCTATGTTCAATAAAAGGTTTTTCCCTTTTAATTCAGCCCTGTAACCAACACCAACAATTTCAAGAGTTTTTGAATAAGGATTAACAACACCAGCGATCATATTCTGAATTAAAGCCCTTGTGAGTCCATGTAAAGCTTTGTTTTCCTTTATATCATCGGGGCGGTTAACCGTTATTTCATTATCTTTAATTTCAATCGTCATTCTGGCCTGGAAACTATTCTCAAGTTCTCCTTTAGGGCCTTTAACCTTAACAACGTTTCCGTTTTTCGTTACAGTTACTCCTTTAGGAACTTCAATAATTTTTTTACCGATACGCGACACTATAATACTCCGTTCTGTTTACCAAATATAACAGACTACTTCTCCGCCGACAGAATCTCTTCTTGCTTCTTTGTCGGTAAGCAATCCTTTAGATGTAGATACAATAGCAACTCCCAACCCGTTTATCACGCGGGGTAAATCATCTGATCTTTTATATACTCTTAATCCCGGTTTACTGATTTTTTTTAATCCACCTATTGCCGGAATGCCGTTAGAGTACTTTAATTCAATTCTTAATATTCCCTGTTTGTTATCTTCAATAACAGAATAATCATTAATGAATTTCTGTTTCTTAAGAATCTCAGCTAAATTTTTTTTCATCTTTGAAGCAGGGATATCAACCCTTAACTTTTTAGCTCTCGAAGCATTTCTGATTCGTGTTAAGAAATCTGAAATCGGATCTGTAACTGCCATAAATTAAAATTCTCCTTTTACCAACTTGACTTCTTTACGCCGGGTAATTCACCCCTTAAAGCCATTTCTCTAAAAACGAGTCTGGATACACCAAACTTTCTATGAAAACTCCGTGCTCTTCCTGTAAACATACACCTATTATGCTGTCTTGTAAGAGAAGCATCTCTCGGCAGTTTTTGAAGACCTTCAGAATCACCTTTTGCCTTAAGTTCTTCTCTCAACTTCTTATACTTTTCGTACGTTCTTTTTCTTTTTTCTTCTCTGGCTATTAAACATTTTCTTGCCATTAATTCCTCTATTCTGTTTTCATTTCTTTTCTTCTGAACGGAACACCGAATGCATGCAGTAATTCGTATGCTTCATTATCTGACTGAGCAGTGGTCACGATTGTTATATCCATACCAAGTACTTTAGTAATTTTATCAACATTAATTTCAGGGAAAATTATTTGTTCCTTAACACCAAGTGTATAATTTCCTCTTCCATCAAAAGATTTGTCTGAGAGTCCTCTGAAATCTCTTACACGCGGTAAAGCGATATTCACAAGCCTGTCAAGAAATTCATACATTCGTTCTTTTCTCAAAGTAACCATAGCCCCTATATTAACACCTTCGCGAAGCTTAAAATTAGAAATAGCCTTTTTTGCTTTTCTAATACTTGGTTTTTGTCCTGTTATTGTTTCAAGATCCTTTACAGCTTCTTCAAGAATTTTAGGATCTGTTACGGCAGCACCAACACCCATGTTAACAACAATTTTATTGATTTTAGGAACCTGCATTATGGTTCTATAGTTAAATTTTTTCTGTAATTCAGGAATAATTTCACTCCTGTAAATTTTTTGCAGGCGTACAGGCACTTTTATTTCTTTTTCCTGCTTAAGAGAAGAACTTGTACTTTCTTTCTTCGCTGTTTTTTGTTTAGGGGTATTTTCTTTTTTAGTTGATTTATCTGCCATTGTTCTTTTTTAATATTAAATTAAACCATTTCTCCACTAACTCTGCTTATACGCTGACTTTTTTTCTTACCTGTCTTTTCATCAAGAATAATTTTAGCACCGATTCTTGTAGGTTCATTTGTTTTAGGATCAATCAGCATAACATTAGAAACCTGGATTGGTGCTTCCTTCTCAATTATTCCGCCTTGTGGCTGTTTCTGACTGGGTTTCGTATGCCTTTTCCTTAAATTTATACCTTCAATTATAACCTTAGATATAGAAGGAAAAACTTTTAAAACTTTTCCTGTTTTTCCTTTATCATTCCCGGTAATTACAACTACGTTATCGTTTTTTCTGATTTTCATTTTAAATTATCCTATAAAACTTCAGGTGCTAAAGAAACAATTTTCATAAATTGTTTTTCCCGTAATTCTCTTGCAACAGGACCAAAGATGCGAGTTCCTCTTGGTTCATTCTGCGGGTTAATAAGAACAGCAGCATTTTCATCAAACCTGATATAGGAGCCATCTTTTCTTCTAACTTCCTTTTTGGTTCTTACAATAACTGCTCTTGATACTTCACCTTTTTTTACAGTTCCATTAGGGATAGCACTTTTAACCGATACAACAATCGTATCACCAACACTTGCATATTTTCTGCCGCTTCCACCAAGTACTCTGATACATCTTACTCGTTTGGCTCCTGAATTATCAGCAACAACAAGATTAGTTTCTTCCTGGATCATTCTAAAGTTACCTTTCTACTTGGCTTTCTCAATAATTTCAACTAAATGCCATCTCTTTCTTTTGCTCAAAGGACGTGTTTCCATAATTTTAACTTTATCTCCAATACCGCATTCTCTTTTTTCATCGTGAGCCATCAGATTTGTAGTTTTCTTAAAATACTTTTTATAAATAGGATGAGGCACTCTTCTTTCAATGGCAACGGAAATTGTTTTTTCCATTTTATTGCTTACTACAATTCCTATCCTTGTTTTACGAAGTTTTCTTACATCCATTTATATTAGCCTTTATTCTCAGTAGAAGATGTTTGTGTCAGTTCTCTGTTTTTAAGAATTGTTTTCATCCTGGCGACATCTTTTTTAATTAACTTTAATTTTGCTGTATTTGTCAATTGTTTAAGTTGATGAGAAAACCTGAGGTCAATTAGATTTTTCTCTTCTTCTTCGATCCTCTTAATAAGTTCTTCATCCTTCATTTCTTTTATTTCATAAATCTTCATTTAACAAACCATCCTAAATAATTATGTGGCTAAATCCGGTCGTGAAACTACTTTTGTTTTAATTGGCAGTTTAAAAGAACAGGTCCCAAGAGCATCGTGTGCAATTTCCTTATTAACTCCTGAAACCTCGAACATTATTCTGCCTGGCTTAACAACTGCAACCCAGAACTCAGGTGCGCCTTTACCTTTACCCATTCTTGTTTCGAGAGGTTTTTTAGAAACCGGTTTATCGGGGAAAATTCTTATAAATACTTTACCATCTCTTTTCATTTTCCTGGTTAAAGCAACTCTGCAAGCTTCAATCTGTCTGCTGGTAATCCATGCTGGTTCCATAGCTTTTAAGCCGTAATCACCAAAAGAAACAGAACTGCCTCTATAAGCTTTACCTTTTCTTCTACCGCGTTGGGATTTTCTGTATTTTACTCTTTTGGGCATTAACATAGTAAACTCATTTCTCCTTTATTTATTCAGATACTCTTTTTCCGAGAATTTCACCGCGGCAAACCCAAACTTTTATTCCTACAGAACCATAGATTGT
>CAZECH010000103.1:0-5343 GCA_964510675.1 uncultured Ignavibacteriaceae bacterium | reverse complement strand
TTGAACATTAAAATTGTTTTTCATTCTTACCATCTTTGTTAAATACTTCTCCCCTGTAAATCCAAACCCTAACGCCTATTTTGCCGTAAATCGTCTGGGCAGCGCCACGAGAATAATCAATATCAGCCCTTAAAGTATGCAATGGAATTCTTCCTTCCTTATACTGTTCCGTTCTTGCCATTTCTGCACCACCTAATCTGCCTGCACACATTATTCTAATTCCTTCTGCACCCATCCTCATTGCAGCAGTAATTGCCATCTTCATTGCTCTTCTGAAAGAGACTCTACCTTCAATCTGGTTGGCAATATTTTCTGCAACCAAGTATGCATCGAGTTCCGGCCTTTTAATTTCATTAATCTGAACTTTAACATCCTTATCAGTAATTTCTTTTAATTCCTGTTCAAGCTGAGTAATTTCTTTTCCGCTTTTACCAATTACTACTCCCGGTCTGGAAGTATGTATTGTTAAAACTATATTCTTTGAAGTTCTGTCAATAACTATTCTAGAAATACCGGCTTTCTTTAAACGGTTTCTAACGTAAGATCTTAACTTTGCATCTTCTTTTAATTTCCCGGCATAACTTTTATTCTCATACCAGTTAGAATCCCATCCTCTGATGATTCCGACTCTTAATCCAATAGGGTGTGCTTTCTGTCCCAATAATCCTCCTCTTAAGCTTTCGTGGTAACCACAATAGTTATATGACAAGATCTTTTTCTTATTCTATATGCACGACCCATGGGTGCCGGGGAAATCCTTTTTACTGTTGGGCCCTGATTAACATATGCTTCTTTTACTATAATATCCGAAGGTTCCATTCTTGTTGCCTCATCTCTATTCATCAGATTTGATACTGCAGATCGCAAAACTTTTTCAGCATCCTTTGATGCATGTTTTGTAGAGAAATGAAGAACCTCTAATGCTTTATCTACTGACATCCCACGGATTAAATCAATTACCAATCTCATTTTCCTGGGTGATGATCCTAAATATTTATGCGCTGCTTTTGCTTCCATTTATTTTATTAACCTTTTACAGTAGTAGCTTTTTCTGCTTTTGTTCCCGGGTGTGACCTGAAAATTCTTGTCGGTGAAAATTCACCCAGTTTATGCCCAACCATATTCTCTGTTATATAAACAGGTATCATTTTATTTCCATTATGAACTGCAATTGTATGCCCGACAAAATCGGGAATTATGGTTGAAGTTCGGGACCAAGTCTTGATTATTTTTTTCTGGTTTGTCTGGTTAAGTCTGGTAATTTTCTGAACTAACTTATAATCTACAAATGGTCCTTTTTTTATTGATCGGGGCATAAAATCCTGTTACTTTTTACGATGTTTAATAATAAACTTATTTGATTTTTTCTTTCTTGTTCTGGTCTTCAATCCCTTAGATTTCTGACCCCAGGGAGAAACCGGATGTCCTCCACCAGAAGTTTTACCTTCACCTCCACCCATTGGATGATCCACAGGGTTCATAGCAACGCCGCGAACATGTGGTCTTATACCAAGCCATCTTGATCTTCCTGCTTTTCCAAGACTAATATTTTCTTGCTCAGCATTTCCAATAACTCCATACGTTGCCATGCACTCAAGTTTAATCATTCTTACTTCACCTGAAGGCATTTTTAATTGTGCATAACCACCTTCTTTAGCCATAAGTTGTAATGATGCGCCCGCACTTCTTCCTAATTGTCCTCCCTTACCGGGTTTTAATTCCACATTATGAACAAAACTTCCAAGCGGCATTTCATTTAACTTAAGAGCATTTCCAACAATAATTTCGCTACCCGGACCGGATAAAATTGAATCTCCGACCTTTAATCCATCTGGGGCAAGGATGTATCTTTTTTCTCCATCACTATAATGCAATAAAGCTATTCTTGATGTTCTGTTAGGATCATACTCAATAGAATGAACCTTTGCCGGAACACCATGCTTATCCCTTTTAAAATCTATAATACGGTATCTTCTCTTATGTCCACCGCCAATATGACGAGAAGTAACCCTGCCCAAATTATTTCTCCCACCGCTTTTTCTTAAAGCAACAGTCAATGATTTTTCAGGGTGAGTTTTTGTAACTTCATCAAATGATGAATTCGATCTGAATCGTGTTCCTGGTGTTACTGGTTTTAGTTTTCTGATTGCCATTATTTAATCTCTATACTTGCTCAAATAATTCTATTGTTTCACCTTCTTTAAGAGTAACGATAGCTTTTTTATATTGTGAAGTTCTGCCTGAAAATCTTCCGCTTTTTCTGAACTGTGTTTTTGTTTTGCCATGATGTTTTATTGTTTTAACATCTATTACATGAACATTGAATTTCTTTTCTATAGACTTAGCAATTTCAATTTTATTTGCTTTCGGATCGACAATGAAACCAAACTTATTGTTGTATACAGCGGTTATATTTGTCATCTTTTCGGTTATCAATGGTCTTATCAGGATATTATGCATAATTAATTCTCCGAAACACTATTATTACCGAATGATTTTGCTATAAGATTAATAGCACCTTGTTGTATTATCAGTACCTGGTTATTCAATATGTCATAAGCAGATGCCTTATCGGCTTCAAGTATTTTTACTTTAGAAATATTTCTTCCGGATTTATAAACCGCATCCTGATTACCATTAGTTAAAAGAAGAATTTTTTTGCCTGTAACATTTAAAGCAGAAAGTATTTCAACAAACTTTTTTGATTTAGGCTGTTCGAAATTAAAATCCTCAACAACCAAAAGTTGTTCATCTTTTACTTTGTAACTAAAAGCTGATACGCGTGCAAGTCTTTTTACTTTCTTTGGTAAATCCTGTCTGTAATCACGTGGCCGTGGTCCAAAAATTCTTCCACCCCCGGACCACAAAGGTGAACGCGTTGTACCTGCACGAGCACCACCTCTTCCTTTCTGTTTCCATGGTTTCTTACCACCGCCTCTTATTTCACCACGTTCCTTTGATTTGTGAGTACCTTGCCTTTGGTTAGCAAGATAAGCCTTAACAGAAAGATAAATAGCATGATCATTTGGTTCGACTTCAAAAATTTCTTTCGGGAGATCGATCTGTTTACCGCTAGATTTACCGTCAGTTTTATAAATATCTACTTTCATATTTTCGATTATTTCTTATTTACTAGCTTAAGGTTTAATCAATTCAACAATTTGGTTAATTGCACCGGGTATAGCACCTTTAACAAGCAAAAGATTCTCGTCTGAAATTATTTTAATAACTTTTAAATTAGAAATCGTAACATTCTCAAATCCTTGTCGCCCAGCCATTCTTTGTCCTTTAAAAACTCTTGAAGGATAAGAACTGGCTCCGATTGAACCTGGAGCTCTTAACCTGTCACTTTGTCCATGAGTTGTTCCTCCAACACCACCAAAGTTATGTCTTCTCATAACTCCCTGGAAACCTTTTCCTTTGCTTTTTGCACGAACTTTTATTTTCTCTCCTTCTTTAAAGAGGTCTGCCTTAACTTCATCACCAATTTTAAACTCATTTACAGATGAAAATTTAAATTCTTTCAGTACAAGACTTGGAGATAAATTATTCTTTTTGAATTGCCCTGAAACCGGTTTAGTTACTTTCTTTTCTTTTTTCTCTCCAAAGCCAAGTTGAAGTGCTTCATAACCATCTTTTTCTTTTGTCCGGACAGAAACCACCTTACATGGACCAGCCTGGATAACCGTAACCGGAACTAATTCTCCCAGGCTATTAAATACGTTCGACATTCCTAATTTTCTTCCGATTAACCCGGACATTTTAATTCCTTTATAACTTAATTTCTATATCAACACCAGCCGGAATATCCAGCTTACTTAGTGAATCAACTGTTTTGTTGTTGGAGTTATGAATATCAATTATCCTTTTGTGTGCCCTTGTTTCAAACTGTTCTCTTGATTTCTTATCAACATGAGGAGATCTTAAAACCGTATAAACCGTGCGTCTTGTTGGCAACGGAATTGGCCCGGATACAACTGCACCGGTACTTCTAACTGTTTTAATAATCTTTTCTGCAGATTTATCAATGAGTATATGATCGTACGATTTTAATTTTATTCTTATCTTCTGACCTGCCACTTTTAAAAACTCCTTAAATTTTTAGAGACACAATAAGGGAGTTGAAGCTCGCTTTTATTACTTATTTATTGAATTATCTTGGTTACTAAACCAGCACCAACAGTTCTTCCACCCTCACGGATAGCAAAACGTAAACCATCTTCCATAGCTATATCAGTAATAAGATCTATGCTAAGCTTCACTTTATCACCAGGCATAACCATCTCGGTTCCTGCAGGAAGAGAAGCTACACCAGTAACATCAGTTGTTCTAAAATAAAACTGAGGTCTGTATCCATTGAAGAATGGTGTATGTCTTCCACCTTCTTCTTTAGAAAGGATATAAACCTCTCCTTCAAATTTTCTATGAGGTGTAATAGAACCTGGTTTTGCAAGTACCATCCCTCTTTCAATTTCATTTTTATCAACACCTCTTAAGAGAATACCTGCATTATCACCAGCCATCGCAGAATCAAGTTCTTTCCTGAACATTTCAATACCAGTTACAACAGTTTTCTTATGAAGGCCGAGACCAATCAATTCAAGCTCTTCCTGGATTTTTACCTGGCCTCTTTCAACTCTTCCTGTAGCAACTGTACCACGACCTGTAATTGAGAAAACGTCTTCAACAGGCATAATGAATGGCTTATCGACATCTCTTTTAGGTATAGGAATATAACTGTCAACAGCATCCATTAATTCCCAGATACAATCCAAACGTGGATCATCAACTTTTGAATCAGGTGATGCTGCAGCTTCAAGAGCTTTTAATGCTGAACCTCTGATAATAGGTATTTCTTTACCCGGAAATTCATATGATGTTAAAAGATCTCTCAACTCTTCTTCAACAAGATCTAATAGTTCAGGATCATCTACCATATCAACTTTATTCATAAAGACAACCATTTTAGGAACACCAACCTGTCGTGCAAGGAGGATATGCTCTCGTGTTTGTGGCATAGGACCATCAGTTGCCGCAACAACAAGTATAGCCCCATCCATTTGTGCAGCACCCGTAATCATATTTTTAACATAATCTGCGTGACCGGGACAATCAACATGAGCATAATGTCTTTTTTCAGTTGAATATTCTACGTGAGCAGTTGCAATCGTAATACCTCTTTCTCTTTCTTCAGGGGCATTATCTATACTATCAAAAGTTCTTATCTCTGATAAACCTTTTTTATTAAGAGCCATGGTGATGGCAGCTGTTAATGTAGTTTTTCCATGATCAACGTGACCTATAGTCCCTACGTTAACGTGAGGTTTACTCCTGTCAAATTTT
>CAZECH010000102.1:0-8931 GCA_964510675.1 uncultured Ignavibacteriaceae bacterium | reverse complement strand
AAAGTCGGGAAATAGTTGAGAAACAGTCAGATATTTAATCATAAAACGGCTCTTATAAAATCTTAAGATCACACGAAAAATTATTTAACATATCGCACATAAAAAATACTACTTAATTCATAATGAAATGTCTTATTGATCAAATATAACTTCTTAAAAATAAGAAGTATCACTTCCTGAAAATGATAACTATTTGATTAAATATTATTAAACCTAGTTAAAAAGTGACTAATGGTTATGGCATATATATTGTGTTTTCTGATTCAGGTGTAAAAATCCTGTTTTGAATTATTATACAGGTATATCTGTAAGGGGAGAAGAATTTCGGATAATTCCCTTACAATTAAATAATTAATTGATAACAAAATTTATAGAGGTTTGCTATGACAGAAAAGCAAATCAATTGTCAGCATACGTGCAGGAATACCTGCGCAATGTTAAATGAAGCTCTCAGGAAAGAAACATCTCTTGTAATGTTCTATAAAGGAACACTGGATGAGTGTAATATGCCGGAGGTTAAAGATTTTATTAATGAGATTGTGGAAGAAAAAAGTAAATTAATTCTTCAGATCATTCAAAAGCTTAATGAGATACATGTCCGATCACAAATAATGGATGGAGTTACAGCAAGCTTTAATAATACAGATGGATAAGTTCATTCCTTCAGGGCTTCTCCTTTTAGTTTCTCCCTGTTAAACACAGCAAAATTTGACATACCTTTTAGTATTAACTATATTTAAAGTCTAAATATCGCGGGGTGGAGCAATTGGTAGCTCGTCGGGCTCATAACCCGAAGGTTGTAGGTTCAAGTCCTGCCCCCGCTACAATAACTACAGAAGAAATCCTGATTGTGAAAAGCAGTCAGGATTTTCTGTTTTAAACAATATTATTGTTTTACAGAATTTTCATAATTTATGGAGTTCTGTGGATCAGAAAATTCACAGATATTTGGAACATAAGAGCTTCTCATATTTAATCAATTATTCTCAGTCAGATGGGACAGGTAAAGTCTATGGTTATATGAATGAAGTAATTATTTTCTCTCTCCTTATTATGCTATTCTTGTTGTAGTTAGGAAGACAGTCTCGATAAACTATTATAAAAAATAGAGAATCTCTCGGACTCAAAAAGGTTTACAAATTGCAGATATTTAATAAAAATTGAAGTGGAAAGAATGGTGTTTGTTAACTACCTACTTATCTGATTTTTTCACTTCGTGAATGCTTTTTCCATCGTAATCTGATTAATGTATATTGAAATAAAGATAGTGGCTAACATGTAGATGATTGCAGAACTGTCTTAATAGAACTAATGTACAGGTAAGACTTTCTTTAATAAAGCAGCTTTCAATTGCTTATATAACACTTAGAAAGAAAGATTAGAATAATATTTTTCTAAATATGTTTTTATCTGTAGTAAATCACTTTTACTTGTAAGATCAGGTACATGCTCAGCAAGCGGATATGCGTATACAGAATTATTTAATTCGTTGGCTAACATCTTTACAGCTTCCGGCAATTCCATTTCTTGTCTTAAAGGATGCAGGGGAACATTTTCTAGTCTTGGTAAGATTAAATCATAGTGCAGGGAAAAAATATTCATACTCACACCAACAAATCCATTTTTATCCTTAACTTTAAGAATAATATCTTTTGATGGTTTTTCAATAATATCCTCAAGAAAACCCTGTTGATTTTTTATGGTTACAGCAAATCTTTCTATTCTTGATAATTCAAACTCTAATGATGATCTATCATAATCAATTAATGCTCCCGGAAAAGGTGTATTTAACAAAATAGTTAATGCTTTTTGCGAATAAAGATTATCACTGTTACATACGGTAAATTTACTTCCATTCCACTCAGGTTTAGATTTTAAACCGCATAAAAGTGCATCTGCTGTGCCTAATGGTTTTGTCCTTCCTTTTGGTATTAACTGGATTGCATAAGAAATAGTCAAACCATTGAAGTTATTATCACTGTCCTGTTCTCCATAATATTCTTTTATTGAACTATCATTTTGACCAACCACAAGAACTACATCTGAATATCCGGATTCACGTGCATTATATAAAAGATAATCCAAAAAAGGTCTATAGTCTTTTCCGACTCCAATCATTGATTTAGATTTTTCATCTGCATCTTGAATAAGTTTCTTATCAACATTGATAATATCATTAGCTGGTTTTTTCATTCTCGAAGAAATACCGCCAGCAAGTATAACTAATTTGCCATCTTTCACTGAATTGCCTCAATAGTTTCATCACGAGAACCTGAATCAGGATTTATTATAAAAGCTTCACCTCCAGCTTGTTCTATAGCCGTTTTAACTCTTTCAGGATCTTCAGGCGCATAAGCAAACATACAACCACCCCCGCCCGAGCCATTAATCTTTGCACCATATGCACCTGCATCAAGTGCTGCCTGAATCATTTTATCAATCTTGGGAGTGGTTATCCCAAGTACTTCTTTTAAAATTGTCTGATGTTCATTCAATAATTTCCCAATCATTTGATGATCTGGGTTTTTTTTATTTAACTCCTCTTTAGCAATTCTTGTAATATCCCGGTTGCTTATTGTTCCCTGGAGTATTTTATATTGGGGCTCAGAGAGGCAATCTTGAAATTTTGAAATATCTTTAATAACTACATCTTGAAGTGAAAAACCATTATATGTTTTTCTAAGAATAGTATCGATGAGAAGTATTTGATCTTTGACATGTCTCAGAATATACTTTGTATTTTTTGGTTCACCTGAATTTCCCAAAACGAAGGTCTTTAAATTTGTATTCAATCTGGTAACTTTGGTGCTTGGGAAAAAATCTATGTAAACAATCCCACCGATTGATGTTGAATACTGATCCATCATTCCGCCTGGTTCTGAAAACTCCAGAACTTCAGCTTCGTATGCAAATCTTGCTAATTCATCCGGTAAAAGTATAGTTGCCTGATCACTCATCCTTGTAAGAAAATTAATCCATGTAACAATCATTGCAGATGAACTTGATGTGCCGGCATTAATTGGAATCTCCCCTTTCACAGTACAATTAAAACCACTTGAAAAAGTGAATGAGTTTTTAATAAGAATATTAACTGAGCTTTTAAAATAATCTCTTTCTTTATTGTAAATTATTGGGTGAGCGATTGAAAATGATTCTTGATCTGAAATATCCGGGAGATTAATTTTTACCAGCATATCTTTTCTTCTTACACCCTTTATAGAAATTCTTAAAGAAATGGCACAAGCAATTACAGGTAAATGAAGATAATCCTGATGTTCACCAAAAAGGCATATTCTGCCGGGCGTTGAAATCTTTAATTCATTTAATAGATTTTTCATGGATAATTATTAATTGGTGTAAGCTCTTAATAAACCGCCCAAAAAGTAAATTATCATACCAGACACAGCTATAACTGATGCAGCTGAACCTCCAGAGCTACCTATTAAAACGCCGACAAGAAAAATCACAAATCCAAGAACTAAGATTGATAGACTTAACTTTCCTTTCGCGGTCTTCGGTAAAATATTATAGACATTCTCATTTGCGATTTCCTCATCACTTGTAGTTCGTGCTCTCCAAATAGCATCAATGTGAACATTTGATTCTTCTTTTGTTACTAAACTGATTATCGGCGTGATGAATAACGCAGTACCAGCAGTTATAAAAGTTGTGACATTAAAGTTCAGATTATAAAAAAACTGCCCTATTATTCCTGATACTGCTCCGGCAAGATATCCACCTAAAGCACCCTGCCAATTAATTCTTTTCCAAAGCAATCCATATACAACTGCAATAACAAATAGAGGCATATCCATAATGGCGATTATCGTAAGATATGCATTGACTGCACCTCCAAGAATTGGAACTAAATATGCAAAGAGAATCATACCTATCCCTGTAACTAGCGTTATTATTCGTGCAATCTTAAGTACATCCTCATCTGTCGCTTTTTTATTAATAACATTTTCATAAACATCACTTGCAAATATTGTTGCAACACCATTTAAATTACCTGAAATAGTCGATAGCTGTGATGATAATAAACCCACAACCACTAAACCAAGAACTAAATTTGGAATAAGATTAGTAATTAAAAGTGGAACCGCAGAGTCAGCATTTATTAAATCGGGAAAAAGAATTCTTGCTGCTAATCCGGGTAAAATCCAAAGTAAAGCAAAAGGTGTGGTTATTATTCCTGCCATTACTAAACCTTTAGCAACGCTTCTAGTGCTCTCGGCTCCAAAGGCTCTTTGTAATAACCCCTGATCGACACATGCCCACTCAATACCTAATAAAAAAATAGCGATAATAAATTTCCAATCATACGTGCCAGAATTTTTAACAAGAGTCAATGCACCCTCAGGTAATTTTTCAGATAAACCAGGCCACCACCCAACAGCACTCATAACCAAAGGTAAAAGGATTAGTGCACTTCCCAGCATTAAAACAAATTGGATCACGTCTGTGAAAGCTACCGACCACATACCTCCAAGAATGGTGTACAGGATTACAACCACTGAGAATATAAGAACCCAGGCGGTAAAAGAGTTTAATCCGGAAATTGTTTGTGCTGCGATGACAGCTGTATATAATACTACACCCAACCAAAAAGTAAGACGCAGTATCCAAAGGAATGCAACGAAAGTTCTTACACCTTTACTGTATCGTTTTTCAAGAAATTCCGGAATCGTACGTATTCTAAGTCTTCTGAATATAGGTATTACAAATAATCCAGCGATTACCATTGCCATGTTCCCTGTCCACGTTTGCCAAATAATTGATATACCTTCTTTATAAGCAATCCCAGCCTGACCAACAAAACTATAAAGGTTAACATTTGTTGCTGCCAATACTGCAGCTAGTATGAAAGGAGTGAGTCGTCTTCCTGCAAGATAAAAATCATCTGAGCTGCCGACCCATTTATAGAATACAGATCCCACATAGAACATTGTAGCAAGAAAAATAAAGACGATTATATAATCAATGGTAATCAAAATCTTTCTCCGCTAAAATTTCAGACTATATTTTTTTTGATTTCTGTTCAGATCTTTTCTGTTGAACCAATTTTTTAAACTCCCTTACAGGGATAAAAATCCATATCAACATTATAACAAAACCAATTAACCAAATACTCCATGTTACCCAATCAATATACATTTTAACCTTCTTAATTTTTTCATCGATAAAAAAATAACAGCTAAGATTAATAATTTATTAAAATTCCTAATTCCCGAGTCTCTTTCCATCTTCCTCTTGTAAAATCCGGAAACTTTAGCGGTACATTACCAAGTTCAATAGATAGTGATGAAAGAGGAGTAACAACAGACCAAGATGCGGCATCATAAACATCCTGATCAAGGAACCACCCTTTGTTAAGTGAATCAATTAACCGATATATCATTACAAAGTCCATTCCTCCATGACCCCCATATTTTTCAATACCAGTTTTAAGTTTTTCCCATAAAGGATGCTGATATTTTTCTTTGTAGAGATTGAAGTCATTTTCATTCAACCATTCATGTCCACCTTCATAATCGACAATTGAAAGTCTGCTTGGATATCCTTCGTGATAACCCTTTGTACCTGCTAATGCATTAATTCTGTTATAAGGCCTAGGTGTTACTACATCGTGCTGAACCAAGATTGTTCTACCCTTAGAGGTTTTGATCAATGAATTATTTATATCTCCGTGTTTATAGCCTGTTTTATTATAGAATTCATTATCGCTTTCTAATTGTCTAGAATATTCATCCAAAGAAGCCTGAAGCGAACTCATTGAAACAATCGATGCGAAAGAATCACCTCTGTTTATATCCATATATTGAGCAACTGGTCCAAGTCCATGAGTTGGATAATGGTTCCCATCACGATCTTCATGATGCCGGATACGCCACATATTGTAATAATAATCTTTACTGAAAAGAAGTTCACGCAAATTATGTATGTACCCGCATTCAGCATAAGTAAGTGTGCCCAATACTCCCTGCTGTGCCATATTTAATAACCAAAGTTCTTCATCACCATAACAAACATTTTCCATCATCATACAATGACGTTGAGTTTCTTCAGCAGTATCAACAAGTTTCCAGGTATCTTCTAAAGTATATGATACTGGAACCTCAACAGCAACATGTTTTTTATGCTGCATAGAAAGAATGCTCATTGGAGTATGATCTTCCCATGGGGTTGAAATAATAACCAAATCTATATCATCGCGTTTAATCATCTCTTTCCAGATTTCTAAACTACCTCCATAGACTGCCGGTTTTTGTCCATGACCGGAATTTTTTAATTCATTTAGTGCAGTATCAATTTTTATTTGTTGAACATCGCATATTGCTGTTATTGTTGCTTTATCCGGACAAAGAGCATCAACAAGTTTTAAATGATCCGAGCCTCTATTCCCTAAACCGATAAAAGCAACTTTAACTTGTTTGATTGGAGGAACAGTTAATCCAATAACAGATTTCCCTTTTCGAATAGGAGAAGATGCAATGCTTTCAATGGTCTCCGATATATTTTCTTTCTTTATTCCAGGTCGGAAACCAGTAAATCCAAGAAAGGCACTGCTTAGGGCTGAAAATTTGATGAAATTTCTTCGGGAAAGACTAGTTTTCATTAGGTCTCCACAGTTTTATTATTTCTTTACTGCCCAATTAAGGAATTTTATTGTGTATCATTACTATTTTACAACTGCCTTTATTGGTACTTGAAACTCCTGTTCTCAATTTATTCTTCTATACCGGGGAAGCCTGTTAATCGGAACTTCCACTTTTATTTTACATGGACCTGATATAATACTTTCATCGTCGCCCAACCATTTTCCCAAAGGGAAAACAATTTCTCTGCTATAAGTATTTTTTTCAAGAACTGGTGCAACCAGAATATCATTGCCCAGCATAAACTGGTCTTTTATTTCCGAATACCCCTCATGGGGAAAGACGTATTCCATATTCCTGACTATAGGCTCACCGGAAATAGCACTTTCCTTTGCAAGTTTGAGAATTTCACCGCCCATTTTTTTATGCAAATCAGCCATCTCTCTGCATATTTCAATATTTTCTTTACTTAAAATACGCCAGGGTGCAACTGAAAACTGCATCATTGGCATTAACGCAGTGCATTGCGCTGATCGCACAATCAATTCTTCGTCTATAGTTTTAAGATTTAAGAAGGAACCATATTCACCACCTCCAATCATATCAGGGCACGTAAACTGATAACCCATTAGTCCTTGTGCAATAATTCCCGGAATCAGAAGTTTAAGATCCTGCCAATCGTGTCTTTTATCCCTAAGGCGTTGTGCTAAAGGTTGACCGCCCATTTTCCAGCAGGCTCTAAATTCGTTTAACGGAAATTCAAGACCAATTTTTGCAAAAAGTTCGGAATGTTTGTTCGGAGTAATGTTTTTGTTTGAGATTATTTCCCCGGTATAAAAATTTGGATCTCCTGCATCAAATTTAAACCCATCAATATCAAATGTTTCCATAAGCGATTTTAACTGATCTATAAACCATTTTTCAGCAAAAAGATTTGTAAAATCAAGCAAGGCGCTTGCACCGTTCCACCACCTGATTATAGCGGGTCTTTTCTTCTCGTTATCCTCTATCAAAAAAACTCCCTCTTTTTCAAGAAGTCTGTAATTTGGAGAATCAGCACTTACAAATGGACATACCCACAACATTACTTTAAATCCAAGTTCATGCAGTTTATTAACCATTTTTTGGGGATCATTAAATTTTGCTGCTTTAAAATTCCATGTTCCATAGTCTTCCTGCCAGTTATCATCAATCATAATAACGCCAGGGGGAAATTCGTTATCAATAATGGCTTGTGCATAATTCAATATATCTTTTTCATTTTGATTGTAAGTTAGTTCAATCCAGGTGTTGTATTGGGGTGCTGTAAATAATAAAGCCTCCGGTATTTCGCCCTGCGGAGGGAAAAAGTTCTGAGAGACAAACATGTAGGCATCTCTTAAAGAATTACCAGCCTTGCCTGCTTGTATCTGACTTAAATTCGAGAATACTTTTAAGCTGTCATTATTAAATTCAAATCTGAAAGGTTCATCGCACCAGACATAACGACCTGAATTTGAAATTAAAACCGGTGAGCCCTGATTTTCTTTAACGTCACCGTAGAGGTCATGCTTGTATTTATACTCTCCAAAAGGCATTAATGAACCGTCGACAACAACACCGCCCCACCATCCTTCACCATCATTAATAATGCTCTCAAAATAATATTCATCTTCAGCTACCTGAGCTGTTGATGAGATATAAAAACACAGAAAAATAATTATCAAACGTAACATAATAAAGCACTTCTAAATTTGAACGTTATCACTATCATTTTTTCACAGTGTTGGTTATTTCCAATTATTTTATAATTCCTTAATAAGGTTAATACAAACACGATCTGAAAGCTTAATAGTTACTCAAATTCTATTCTTGCTAATCCGTAAATATTTAGATTAGGGAAAACAACATTTACCAATTCATAGTTCTCAGAATTTTCATATTTTAATCCTTTCATCTCTCCAAGATCACTGCAATATGACATACTCTTAATCTTTAATCCTTTAGGTATTTTAATCTGTGCTCTAATATCCTTTGCTGAAGTTATGTCCCCATCCACAGTTACATTATAATTGACGAGATGTATAAGCATATGATCACTATTTTTGAGCATTGTGGTCAATTCTATAAATGGCAGTCCTGTTTTTAATTTTGTTAATTGACCAGACAGAGTTATCACTTCAGTGGCAAGATTATTAAGTATATTTTTAAGATCAGGATGCATATTTGCTCTTGTATAGGCTTCGGGTACATCTGCAAAGATATCTGTCATTGTTGAACCAAAAGTTGTTGCATCCCCTCTTATCTCTGATTTAGTCAGAAATTTATGTTCAGGAATTTCAAATGGAATGAA
>CAZECH010000101.1:0-9028 GCA_964510675.1 uncultured Ignavibacteriaceae bacterium | reverse complement strand
ATTGTTGAAAGCACCCTTCCAGTTTAAATTACTGTTTTAAAAGATGTTGTTGATCCCCGGCCCTTCAGTTCGAAGAGAGTTATGGCTTTTAAAAGTGCAAGATCAGTTATGGATCTTGAAAAGCTTGCAGAGGAGAACTCTCTTCTATATACAGATAAACTAATTCATGAATACAAAGAGAAAAATCTTCTTATCAATACTTTCACTATGGATGATCTGAATCTTGATGTCCAAAGATGCGGCATCAACGGGTCACCAACCAAAGTGCATAAAGTTGAATCTGTTGTTCTTAAAGGAGGCAATCAAATTAAAATTGAACCAACAAAAACCGGGTTAAATCATTTGATAGATCAGCTAATGACAGATCATATTTTTGGATAAAAGGATCAATATGAATTTTAAAAATGAAGTCTGGGTTTTTATTGAACAGAGAGACGGAAAACCTGCTGATGTAAGCTTTGAGCTTCTTTGTAAAGGGCACAAGCTTGCGCAAGAAATGAACGGTAAATTAAAATCAATTGTAATTGGTGATGGCGTCGAAGAAATAGCTAAAGAAACTTTCAGGTTTGGAGCCGATGAAGTATTGCTTATTGAGCATCCATCACTAAAAAATTACAGAACTCTGCCTTACAGCAGAATAATTAATGATTTGGTTAAAACGATTATACCACGAATTGTTCTTTTTGGTGCAACTGTAATTGGCAGAGACCTGGCACCAAGAGTGGCCTCTCATACAAAAAGTGGGCTAACTGCAGATTGCACTGATCTAAAAGTTTCTGATGTAAAATATCTTAATAATGAATATCCAAAACTTCTTTTGCAGATTCGTCCTGCATTTGGTGGTAATATTATCGCAACAATTATTACTCCCGATGTTCCAACTCAAATGGCAACAGTGAGAGAAGGAGTAATGGAACTAATTCCTCTTGAAAAACCGAATGAAATAAAAATTACCCGGATTGAATATAAAACTGATCCGGTTGATGAGCTTGTTCAGATAATAGAACAACATAGAGAAAATAATAAAGTTAATTTGAAAGCTGCACCAATTATTGTTGCCGGCGGTTACGGACTTAGTACAAAAGAAAATTTTAAATTGGTTGAAGAACTTGCTCACACGATTGGAGGGGAAATTGCCGGTAGCCGTGCAGCAGTTGATGCTGGTTTTGTAACTCCGGACAGACAAGTTGGTCAAACAGGAGTAACAGTTCGTCCCAAACTTTATATAGCGATCGGAATATCAGGAGCGATTCAGCATCGCGCGGGAATGCAGGAATCAAATAAGATAATTGCAATCAATACTGATCCTGAAGCTCCGATATTTGATATAGCACACTATGGTATTGTCGGTGATGCAACAGAAGTAATCCCATCCTTCATTGAAGCGTATAAGCATAAATTGAAATAAAGTTTAATGTTAAGAAGTCATCCCGAACTTGTTTCGGGATCTCTAATAAATGAGAAGATTACTAAAAAATAGAATGATGCTGAAACAAGTTCAGCATGAACAGTTAGAAAAAAGGTTTTAAGATGCCAAATTTTTTTACTGAGAATAGCGATATACAATTTTACTTCAGTAATCTTGATATAAAAGAGATTGTTGGAATTGCAGAAGATAATTATAAAGATGCAGAAAAATTTAATTATGCCCCAACGGATTATGAAGATGCTGTTGAAAATTATAAAAAGGTTTTAGAAATAGTGGGAGATATTGCCGGAAACTTTATTGCCGAACGTGCTGTTGAAGTTGATAATGAAGGTGCAGTTTTAAATGACGGCAAGGTATCCTATGCAAAAGGAACAAAAGAAAATCTCAGGCAGCTTGCACAGGCAGATTTAATGGGGATGATCTTCCCTCGTAAATATGGCGGATTGAATTTTCCTTTCACAATGTATATGATGGCAGTTGAGTTGGTCTCCAGAGCTGATGCTTCTCTCATGAATATTTTTGGTTTACAGGATATTGCTGATACAATTAAGAAGTTTGGTAACGAAGAACAAAGGATGGAATTTCTTCCCGGCTTTTGCACGGGAGAATATACCGGTGCAATGGCCTTAACTGAACCCGATGCCGGAAGTGATTTGCAGGCTGTTAAACTCCAGGCATTTCAGGATGAAAAAGGGAATTGGTTTTTAAAAGGAGTTAAAAGGTTTATTACTAATGGTAATGGAGAAGTTCTTCTTGTTCTTGCAAGATCTGAAGCAGGAACAAAAGATGGACGCGGATTAAGTATGTTTGCTTGTCACCGGAATGATACTGTTAAAGTAAGAAGGATTGAACATAAACTGGGAATTCACGGATCACCAACCTGCGAGTTACAGTTTAATAACACACCTTGTCAGCTCGTTGGCAACAGGAAATTCGGTTTGATAAAATATGTTTTTGATTTAATGTATAGGGCAAGAATGGGAGTTTCTGCACAAGCTCTTGGCATTTCTCAATCCGCTTATGAAGAAGCTTTGAAATATGCAAAAGCCCGGGTTCAGTTTGGAAAAACAATTTACAGCATACCTGTTGTTACAAATATGCTGATAGACATGCGTGTAACTCTTGAGGCTAACCGTGCTTTATTTTACAGTACAGCACAGGTTGTTGATATTAAAGAAAAGCTCGAGGAAAAAATTGAGAAGCTTAAAGAAGAAGGGAAACCATACTCTGAAGAAAATATCAGATTAAAAAGATATTTAAAAGAAGCAGGGCTCCTTACCCCAGTGACAAAATTTATCCTTACAGAATCTGCAAACAAAATAACCTTTGACGCACTCCAAATTCATGGCGGTACAGGTTATATGAGAGAATTTAGAGTAGAGAGGTTGGCGCGCGATGCCCGCATAACAAATATTTATGAAGGTACTTCACAGCTGCAAATAGTTGCTGCAATTGGTGGAGTTATAAATGATATTTTTGCAGAAAGATTTGATGGATGTGAGAAGAAGGAGTATAAAGGTGGAGTTGGAAATCTTGTTAATCATTTAAAAGAAATAAGAGAGATTTATAAAGATTGCCTTAAATATGTAATAGAAAAGAAAGATCCTTCTTTCCAGGATGTTGCAGCAAAAGATTTAGTTGAACTTTACAGCTACTTATATGTTGGTTACTTATTATTGGATCAAGCTGAGATTGAACCGAAAAAAGTTTTTATTGCTAACAGGTATATCTTAAATTCATTAGCAAACGCAAGAAAGAATGCAGAATCAATTAAAGATGGATTGTTTAATGATATTCTTCACGCGGAAAAAATTTTGATATAAGCAAATAAAAATTTTGATAATTGAATGCGCAGTTCGAATACCATGTATCGGACTTCGACAGAGTTTATCCTGAGTTTAATGAAGGATTCAGTGTGACATATAAAGTTGAAAATAAAAATTAATTGAATAACTGGAACAGGGAAATGCAAAAGCAAACAAAAACAAACAGCAAAAAATTTAACTATTACCGAATCTATGATGATAAAGAAGAGTTAAATTATTTTAAAAGCTTACTAACTCATAAACAGGTGGAGCGGTATTTGCAAACTTATGAGAAGAAGCATAATAAATACTTTAATCCGGAATTTATTGAATTTCTTCAGAAGTATGATAATAAAGCTGAGCTGATTTCTGTTGAGGATATTACTTATTAATATCTCTTAAACGGCAATTGCTTTTTCTTTAGTTATCTCATAAGTTGATTTAAGGTAAGCATTCGGATCGTGATAAAGCGCTTCTTTTGGAAGCCAATGCCAGAGTGGTCCAAGATTCTTCTTTACCTGGTCTCCATAAAATTGCGGTAGTTCTGTTGTTTCTCCTTCAAAATAATTTCTGAATTGTGTATCAGAACTTAGTAACCTGCGGATCTCAATATTGTATTTAATCCTGCCAAAGCCCTCTGCAGATATTGCACGCACTACATTCATCCATTTCGGAATCATAGTTTTGTTTGCTTTGAGACGATTAAAAATTGCTTTCCATGAAAACGTATATTTTCCAAGATCAATTACATGATCATAAAATTCTGTCCAGGAATAATTCATCGGTTTTATATTCATAGCATGATTGTTATTAAGGAACTGGAATGGAAAAGGTAAAACACGGTTAGCTTTTTGATATTCTAGATTTAGAGGCGCAGCCTGGCCAAATGAAGTAAGAAGTGAATAACCTGGAAATGCACCTGGAGATAAATCCACAAATCGTTTTGTAAGTTCAAAAGGTTCAGGGCCCTCATCTGAATCTAAACCGAGTACAAAATTGGTTTGAATATATGGTGTATATCGAAGGATCATATTAACATGTTCAGAAACCTCCTTAACTTTATCCATTCCCTTCTTCTGTCCTGTTTTGGATTTATTTCCAAGGTCATACCAGGATTCTATCCCGGGAAGAAGCGCACCAAATCCGTTTCGTTTAAGCCGTTGAAGATGTTGTTCAGATAACAGTGAAAGACTGCTTTCTGCAATGAAGTCGATACTATTCGGCGGTACAGCTTCCTCAATTGCATCCATATAATCATCAAACTTAACTCCAAAATTTGGATCGTGCCATCCCACCATTGGGCGTTTAAATTTTTTCAGAAGGAAAGAGAGATCATCTTTCATAACCTGGAAATCGAGTGTCTGATAAGGTATTACAGAGTCAATACAGAAACTGCATGTGTAAGGGCATCCCAGGCTTCCAATCATCGGAACCATTTTTATTATAGGAGCTTTCCTTAAAGTCTGGTCAATAAATTTCCAGCGTTCACGAATACCCGGCAGCGACTCCGGTTGTTTTTTTGCAGACAGATATAAACCGACAGGTTTTTGAGATGAAAAGTCTTGTAAAATTTCTTTAATAACAGATTTGTCGGTGAATCCTACAACGTAATCAAAATATTTTTGAGCATCCTGGGGATAACACCTTGCATGAGGTCCTCCCAGAACTGTAACAGCACCTTTAGACTGAAATAGATTGCTCAGTGCATAAGCTGTTTGGGCAGATTCTGTAAAAGCACCTATGAAAACGATATCTACAATCTGCGGTAATTCGTTAACAAGATTTTCAAAACCTGTATAGCATACATACGACACATCATGCCCTTCCTCTTCACACCAAACCGCTAAAACCTGCGGCATAATACTGGCAAAATTAGCATTCATTATCCTTGAGAATAATGCTTTTGTAGGTCCCTTGCTTACAAGGTCTATAATTCCAATTTTAAGTTTCCGGATAACTTAACTCCTGTTCTTTATTAAGTAAAAAGAATCCTGATAAACACGCACTTCTGCACTTTTACCTTCAAGTGAAAAGATACGAAAGATTATTTTCAGATGTAATAGTTCCCAGAGATGAAAAAGGGATTAATTCTTTAGAGTGACCGTCTGCTTAATCAGTTATTAATTGTTGATATGTTTTTAACAATGGTTTTTAAAATTCCACTATTATAAGTATAATTAGCTATCTCCAGGCGTGTATGCAATGTAAGCTTTTCCATAATGTTATGAATATGGCTTCTAATAGTATAGCTTGAAACATGGAGCCTTTGGCCGATTTCTTTATTGCTCAATCCATCGGCAATTTGTTCAATAACTTCCCGTTCGCGTTTGGTCATCCTGACCGCATCTTTCAATTTTACTTTTCCCCCCTTGATAGCATGTTCAACAATTTGTGAGAAAAGGGAATCAGTTAATGTGGGAGGAAGAACTTTAATCCCTTCAGAAACAGCTTTAATCGTTACAAGAAAATCATCAAGTGAGGCATCTTTAAGGATGAAACCGGATGCACCCGCTTTTACATATTGAAGTATGTCCGCATGTACTGGGGCAAGATCCATTATAATTACATTAGATTTAGGGAATTCTTTTTTTACCATTTCTATCACGTGCAAACTGTTCTGATTTCGCAATCCTAAATCTAAAAGAATTACATTTGGTTTTAATTTATGAATCTTCAGAATTGTATTTTCACTGTTTCCGGAAGCTGAGACTATTTTGATATCTGACTGGTTTTTAAGGATATCTAATATCCCTTTCCGTAATAAGCGGTTATCTTCAATCAGAAGCATCCTGATTTTTTTCATAGTATCCTTATTTTACAATCGATTTTCTTTAAGGAATTATTAAGAGTAATTAATCCCTTTATGATTTTATTTATTTTGACATTGGTTGCATTTTCATCACCATGATATTATCGGTTCTTCGTTCCGATGGGCTGCCAATGAATATTCAATTATTGCTCCTTCAGGCATTAAGTCCATTATCATTTTATTCAAATATTATAAAACCTTAGTCAGTTTATTCAATTGAAAATTTCTTTTTATATGTATAAAAGTTTAACGGATATTTACAAAAAAGCCAATAGTACAATAGGATGAAAATAGAATTACATCTTATGGATGAAATCCGAATGAGTGATTATATCAAAATAACTTTATTATTTAATATTGACTGAAGCCCATTTTTTTATATAACTTAATTTTAAGAAGATTCAACCTGCTGATTTTCCTGAGCATGAAATTCAAAAGGACAGTTATCAGAAGGATCATGAGAAAACCGGTAATTGTGTAGGGGGCTATTAATCCTAAAGACCATAACAGCAGCAGAATAAGACCAACAATCTGAAACAAAGAAAAATTCCTTTCTATATTTAAAAAAAGCTGTAACTATAATGCCTTACATCCATCACCATTATTGAACAGTTCTTTAATATTTAGTTGATGAACAGATCGGATAATGTCATCACAATAGCAAAAAAAATGGCAGCTCCAAATAGTCCAACAGCAAGTGATATCAGAACATCTTTTTTCATTTTTTCTCCTATTATTACACCTACATGATGCAACTATTCAGGATATAAAATCAATCGGTCAAACGGATGATAAAGGAACTAAACCTCATGGGTGAGCAAAAAAAACAAGTAATTAATCGAGGTAATTACTCGCCGATTAATGAAGTCGTATCTATTGCAGTTTTATAAGATTCAGAAATATGTGCGTATTTTGCAATCTGGACACGTGTATGAAGCGACAATTTTTCAAGAATGTTATGGACATGACTTTTAACAGTGTAGGTAGACAGATGAAGTTTCTGTGCAATCTCTTTATTGGTAAAACCATCTGCAATCAATTCAATCACTTGCCGCTCGCGTTTTGTCATTCGAACTGCTTCTGCAATTGCGGAAGGTTTGGATCCATTAATTGCATGTTCAACGATTTGAGAAAAAAGTGAACCGGTTAAGTGCGGCGGTAAAACCTGAGCGCCCTGATAAACTGATCGGATGGTTTTGAAAAATTCAGTAACGTTTGCATCTTTTAATATAAATCCCGATACCCCTGCCTGGACAAATTCGAAAACATCTGACTGAAGCGGTATGAGATCCATTGCTATAATTTTGATTTCCTGGAAATGTTTCTTAATTAATTTTACAACCTGTAAACTGTTTTGATTTCGTAAACCGAGATCGAGAAGCACTATATCTAATTTGAACTTGCCCATCATCTGCAATATGTTTTCGCCATTACCAACAGATGCAATAACATGCATATCAGACTGCTTTTTAAGCATTGAGGTAATGCCATCACGCAGAAGTCTATTATCTTCGATAAGCAGTATCCGGATTTTTTTCATTACGTTTCCAATTGTTCGAAAAGAAGATCACAATTTGAGTCAGACCTTAATTCTCTTTGAACCATTTTACCTTCGTCATGAATGCCGGGTTAATTCAAAAACAAATTCTGCATAACATCAACTGCTAATATATTTAAAAAATTGTTTTCCGTAAAGTGAATGTAAACTTCGATCCTTTTCCTAATTCACTTTCGACCCAAATTTTACCATCGTTTCTTTCGACAAATTCTTTGCAAAGTGGTAATCCAAGCCCGGTTCCTTTCTCTCCGGCGGTTCCGTCAGTTGTAAAAAGCTTATTGAAGTTGAACAGTTCAGAAGTTTTTTCTGGTTCGATTCCTATTCCGGTGTCTCGGACAGACACTTCGATGAAATCGTCTCTCTCAATAGATGAAACAATTATCTGTCCTTTTGTTTGGGTAAATTTGATTGCATTTACTATCAGGTTCCGAACAACCAGGCGAAGCATATCAATATCTGCATAAACTAAGGTTCCGGTATTAATATTGTTGAATAAGGGAATTTTTTTCTCCTTAGCACTCTGATTTGATATTTTAATTATTTTATTTACTAAATCATAGAGGTTAAGATTTTCCGGATTATTCTCAAGCATGTTTCTTTGCATCATTGACCAATGGAACAAATTTTCCAGAAGGCCATAAAGATTATTCAGGATTTCATCTAAGCCCCGGCTAAATTGAATTATCTCTTCCTGCGATAAAGTTTCAAGTTCCGTTGCAAGCAATTCTGAATAATTTAGCACAGCCTCGAAAGGACTTCTTAAATTATGCGTAATGATTGAGAAGAACTTATCTTTGGTAGTGTTTAGTATTTTTAGTTCTTCGTTTGATTTTTTTAAAGAATCTTCTATCCTCTTGTATTCCGTCAAATCTATTAACGCAACCTGGCATTTTTGATCTGATTCCAGTATGTCATCTAACTTTAAACCTTCCAGAAGAACATAGAATATGCGTTTATCTTTGTTCATCACTTTTAATTCGCAAGAGTGTTTTACAGAAGAGTTAAAAACAGTTTTAATAAAAGAATTAAAAATATCCTTTTCATTTAGCGGGATATAAGTAATAAAACTCTTACCAATTAATTTGCTTCGATCAATTCCAAACATTTTACTGGCGCTTAAATTTACTTCCTTAATTATGCCATCCGGGTCCAGAGTAAAATAAGGGATTGGTGAAAAATCAAAGAGGCTGACATATTTATTTCTCGATACCTCCAGTTCTTGTTGTGTAATTCTAAGTTCGTCGTTTTGATGTTCCAGTTCAACTTGATGAACCTGAAGCAAATGTACAAGTCTTTGAATATCTTCAATTTTTTCAACATCCGGCTTAGGCTTTGATTCGATTTTTTTCTTCGCTTTGTTATTAACGGTTTTTTCTGATTCTTTTTTGGTGCTTCCCATTTTTTTGTACCTCCTTATTTTATACTTT
>CAZECH010000100.1:0-9055 GCA_964510675.1 uncultured Ignavibacteriaceae bacterium | reverse complement strand
ATTTAAAATAATAAAAAGCGGAAGTAATTGAAGTTTATATTGAACTAAGAAAACTATTTATCGTCCTTACAAAATCTTTATCTGCTTCAAGATGTGTATTATGTCCGGCATTTTTAATTGCCTTATGTTCAGCATTTGGGAATAAACCAACAATCTCTTCGTTAATATTTGTGAATTTAGTATCAAGCTCACCGGTAATAAGCAGAGTTTTGCATTTAACATTTTTAAGATAATCAAACAATGGCGGCATTTTACCGGTACCAAAACCACGGAGAGAATTTGCGAGTCCTATAGGATTGTTTCGCAGCTTTGAAGCTTTAATCTGCTTTCTTCTTTCTTCTGAAAATCTTTTCTGTGTATTAAAAATTTCCATATTCATCCAGTAATCAATAAACTGTTCAATACTATGAGTTTTTATATACTCAATTATCTCTTCATCTTTTTTGATTCTTTCTTCACGGAGTTTCTCTTCTTTTATTCCGGGTGTAGTACTTTCAAGAATTAATGCTTCAATCTTTTTAGGATATATATTAGCAAAGTTTAAAGCAGCTCTTCCACCCATTGAATAACCAACCGGAATAACTTTCCCTTTAATTATATGTTCAATAATATTCATTAGCTGGTTTGCAATTGCATCGGCAGTGTAAAGATCCTCAATTTCAGGCGAATCGCTTTCACCATGACCGATAATATCAATTCCAATTGCAGAAAAATTTTTATCAATGAAAGGAACTATCGGTTTCCAATCTTCCGACGAACCTGTAAAACCATGAAGAAATAAAAGGTAAGGCTTACCATTCTCAATTGTGTAGAAAAAATGAATATTAAATTTTATACCTGCGAGTTCAAAGATCATTTGTATTAAGGAATTTTTGGGAGCCTTTTAGTAAAACAATAAAAGAAGTTCAAACAATAAAAAAAATATAAATTTTTCCGGACAAAAACCAAGTTTCATTTTTTCTTCTCTTTTTAACTATACTTAATTTTAATAAATTGGAAGTTATTATACATAAAAATTAAAGGAGATTTATGCTTATTGAAGAAATGGTAACAGAGGATTTTATTAAGCTTGAAGAGAAATATGGTGCACATAATTACCATCCCCTTGATGTAGTAATTGACAGAGCAGAAGGTGTTTGGGTTTATGATGTTGATGGCAATAAGTACCTTGATTGCCTCGCTGCTTATTCTGCTGTAAACCAGGGGCATTGTCATCCAAGAATTATAAAAGTTCTAAAAGAACAGGCTGAAAGAGTTACGCTTACATCCCGCGCTTTCAGGAATAACCAGCTGCCATTTCTTTATAAAGAATTAAGTGAACTTACAGGTTATGAAATTTCTTTGCCTATGAACTCTGGTGCAGAAGCTGTTGAGACTGCATTAAAGGCTGCAAGGAAATGGGGATACAAAATTAAAAAGGTTGAACCAGACAAAGCAGAAATTATAACTTGCATAAATAATTTTGCAGGAAGGACAATTACCATTGTAGGTTTCTCAACCGAAGCACAATATAAAGATGGTTTTGGTCCATTCACGCCGGGGTTCCAATCTATTCCTTATGGAAATGCTGATGCTCTTGAAAAAGCAATAACAAAAAATACCGTTGCATTTCTTATTGAGCCGATACAGGGAGAAGGTGGAGTAATTGTTCCTCCTGAAGGTTATCTGAAAAAAGCATATGAAATATGTAAGAAGAATAATGTTCTTTTTATCGCTGATGAAATACAATCCGGTTTAGGAAGAAGCGGGAAGCTTTTTGCTTTTGAGTATGAAGGAATCAGACCAGATGTAGTTATAATTGGTAAAGCACTATCAGGCGGATGTTATCCTGTTTCCGCTGTTCTTTCAGATAAAGAAGTACTGGGAGTTTTTAATGCGGGAGATCATGGCTCAACATTCGGGGGGAATCCTCTTGGTGCTGCAATTGCAAGGGAAAGTCTTAAAGTTTTAATTGAAGAGAACCTTATTGAGAATTCATTTAATCTTGGAAATTATTTCATAGAAAAACTAAAACAAATTAAATCACCTCATATTAAAGAAATACGGGGTAAAGGTTTATTTATTGGTGTTGAATTAAAACCTGAAGCAAAAGGTGCAAGAAGGTTCTGTGAAGCATTAATGAAGAAGGGAATTCTCTGCAAAGAAACACATGAGAACGTTATAAGATTTGCTCCGCCTTTGGTTATTAAGAAAGAAGAAATTGATTGGGCATTGATTAGAGTTGAGGAAGTATTGACGATGAATTAAAAGGTAATATATCTTACGGATCGGATTAGGTGATCGGTATTAATTTATCCTTTTACTGTATCGTACAAAAAATCTGAAACAATTTCTCTCGTTTCTTCAATTGCCTGCCAGAGTTTTTTTGCCCTGTCAGGAGCACTTTCAAAATCATTATGCCTTGCTGTAATCTCAACGGCTAAAGCTTCATCCCCAATCTTTTTTGCACCAACTGAATAGCTGGCTCCTTTAATTGTATGAGCTTCTTTTAAAAGTTTTTCAACCTCCCTTGAAATTAAAAATGATTCGATCCTTTTGAAACGTATTATTGTATCTTCCATATAAGAGGATAATACTTCTTTTTGGAAAAGGTCATCCCCCATGCTGACCTTCTCAAAGTGTTCAAAATCGAAAACCTGAGATGACCCGGGTTCTTCAGTCAGTATAGTATTAGGTATTTCCTCTGATTCAATATTTAGCAAGTTATCAATAGCCTTTATAAGATTATCTGCAATTATTGGTTTTGTTACGTAATCATTCATCCCCGCATTAAGACATTTTTCTTTATCTCCCATTAAAGCATGTGCAGTAATTGCAACTATAGGAATATTCCGTTTACCATTACTGAGCTTCCTAATTTCTGCGGTTGCGGAATAACCATCCATCGCAGGCATCTGAATATCCATAAGGATAAGACTATATTTATCATTCCTTACTGCTTTTACAGCTTCTAAACCATCACTCACGGCTTCACAAATGTAACCGTAGTCATTAAGCATGCGAATTGCAATTTTCTGATTAATTAGATTGTCTTCTGCAAGTAAAATTTTATGTTTTGCCCGCTGAAATTTTGCATCTTCGGGTGATAGAGTTTTTTTATTAGATTCGATCTGAAATTCATAATTTTTTATATGGTCAATTCCATCCTGGAATAACTGCTCTTTCTGCAATTTTAATTTTACTGTAAAGAATATTTTTGTCCCTTTGCCATAATCACTTTCAATCCAGATATCGCCACCCATCATATTTACGAATTGTTTACAGATTACAAGTCCTAAACCGGTACCGCCATATTTTTTTGTACTGGATGAATCAATTTGTGAAAACGGTTTAAACAATGTTTTAAGTTTGCTAGCCGGTATTCCTATTCCCGAATCCTCAACGGAAACTTTTAACATGCTCTCTTCATTATTCAGCATTTCGGTTTTTACAACAATTTTAACTCCACCCGTATCAGTGAATTTAACTGCATTTCCAAGAAGGTTTGTTAGTATCTGTTTTATTCTCTTATTATCACCTTTAAATAGTAATGGTGAACTTTCTTCTATTTCTCTTGATACTTTAAGATCTTTTTCCTTTGCCTTTGTTAGAATAATCGAAACAGATTCATCTATAATTTCTGAAAAATTAAAATCAACATTAGACAATTCCATTTTACCGGCTTCAATTTTAGAAAGATCAAGAAGATCGTTAATAATATCCAGGAGAGATTCTGCAGATGATTTTGCACTTGAAACAAACTGCATCATTTCTGCTTCGCTCTCAAAAGCCTGCAACTCAATTAATGAGAGGTATCCGATGATGCCATTCATTGGAGTTCTTATTTCGTGACTCATATTGGCAAGAAACTGGCTTTTTACCATGCTCGATTGTGTAGCTTCTTTTGCAAGGTTATCAGATTTTATCTTTTCTTCTCTTAGTGCCTGCTGAATTTTTTCGCGTTCTCTTTCTGCTTTTACATGTGCGGTTATGTCCTGCATATTCCCTTCGAAATAAATACCACCACTTTCACTACTAACTATCCTGTCGTTAAGTCTTACAACTATTTCGGAACCATCTTTCTTCTTTAATAAAACTTGTGTGTCTTTTATTTCACCGGCATTCTGAAGCTGCTTAACAGTTCTTAGTCTTTCTTCAGGATTTTTATATAAATCTTTCCTGATATCTATCTTCATTAATTCTTCTTCATTATCATATCCAAGAATTTTAACTAAAGCTTTGTTAACAGTAATGAATTTTCCATCAAGGCTGGATTGAAATAATCCTTCTACTGAATTATCAAAAATTGATCTGTATTTTTTCTCTGAAATAATAACCGATTGAGTTTTTTCAGCAAGCATTGTTCTTAACCTGAAGCTGACTGCACTCCCGATAACCGAAATAATGCTCAGGAAGATTACAAAAATAACAGACTCATAAAGATTGGGAAGAAAATATATACTATGGTCATTTAAAAGAATGGCTGAAGCAAAAACAACATTGTAATAAATTGCTACTATAATCTGATGCTTAACATGCCAGCTTAAAAATAAAGCAGATGTAAATATCATCAAGCCTACAATTTGAGAATTCACAACTAATGTTGAAGGAAGCAGATAAATCATATAACCGGAAGAAGCGATTATTGAGATCAAAAGGGTATGAACTAACAAAACAGAATTTTTGCTTCCGAATTTTGTGTACAAACAGACCAATACACAAAATGAAATTAAGGTTGCAGATAATCTTGTTAAATAAACGTGAATGGAATAATCTGAAAAGTATCTTACTTCAAAAATCATCGCGAATAAACCGGAGATGGCTATAAGCAAAGCCATTATCTTTAATGGCGGTAAAAGCAATTCTTTCGATTGCTCTCTTACTTCCTTATAACTTTTTTCTGAAATAATTTTTCTGGAATCGTATAAAAAATCAATAATTGTAACGGGCGACTGCATATTTCTCCGGTTAAAATATTTTAATACCCCTATTCATTACTCCATTATTATGCCAGAAATGAAGAAAAATTGCAAACACTTTAACATTCCAAAAATCCTCTATAACAAAAGTTTTTAATCAAAGAATGGAGAAATTAGATTAAAAATATGCTGCAGAGCTTTTTTTTCCATAGATTAACGGAGTTTTTTACTGATAATTATGAACGAATTCTTTTATACAATTGATTTAGATATTCTTTATTTCTTCAATCATACACTTTCCTCGAAAGTTCTTGATTCTTTTTTCCTGTTAATTACAGATGTTAAGAACTGGTATTTAGTTTATACTGCACTTCTTGGCATTTGTTTTTTCAAAGGTGGAATAAAAGGCAAGCTTGCTGTTGCAGGTGTTCTTCTGTTAATTGTTTTTTGCGATCAATTCAATCATCAAATTATGAAAGAATTGTTCGAACGCTTAAGGCCTTGCAATGCTCTTGGAGATATTATTACTCCCGCAGGATGCAACGGAACTTATTCCTTCCCTTCCAATCACGCAGTTAATAATTTTGCTGCTGCTGCTTTCTTTTCTCTTCTTTATAAAAATCTTAAGTGGATGCTCTTCACAACTGCTTCATTAGTTTCCATATCAAGAATTTATTTAGGACTTCACTATCCTTCAGATATTCTGGCCGGTGCTTTTTTTGGATTACTATCAGGATATATTTTTGCACAGGCGGTTTTAAAAATTAATGATTATATAATTTCTAAAAAACAAAGTTAGGGATAAAAAATATATGCTTTCTATAAGATTCGCTTTGGAAAAAGATATCCCGGTAATACTTAATTTTATTAAAGAACTTGCAGTATATGAAAAGTTGATTGATTCTGTCTCAGTAAATGAAGAAATCCTCAGGGAAAATCTTTTTGTAAAAAAATACGCCGAAGTAATTATTGCTGAATTGAAAGGAATACCGGTTGGGCAGGCTTTGTTCTTTCATAACTTTTCTACTTTTCTTGGAAAGCCCGGAATTTATCTGGAAGATCTTTATGTTAAACCTGAATTTAGAGGGAATGGAATTGGCAAAACTTTGTTGGAAAAAGTAATAGCAATTGCAAAAGAACGAAACTGCGGAAGAGTTGAATGGGCGGTATTGGATTGGAATAAACCAGCAATCGATTTTTATGAAAAACTTGGTGCTGTAAGAATGAAAGACTGGTTTGTTTACAGATTAAATGAAGAAAAATTTTAGAATAAAATGCAGGAAAGTTTGAAATTTTATATAGCCGGATTTTTAAATGCATAATTGTCACATTATCTTTTAGATTGTTTATTCGGATAGTAATTAAGTACTATAGTTACGATGATAGGTATTTATATTTGAAAAAAGAACAAACGTCAAAGCAAATTTATTTTTTATCTTTTCTCATATTTTTTCTATCTTAAACAAAGTAATAACTTTAATTCTAAAACCTTATAAGGAACTCCGATGTTAGAGAATCGAAGAGTTGTAATTACGGGAATGGGAGCTGTTACTCCCATCGGGTTATCTATTAATGAATTCTGGAACTCGATGATGAATTGTTTAAGTGGTTGTGATTATATAAAAGGTTTTGATACTTCACGTGTTGAGACAAAGTTTGCATGTGAGCTTAAAGGATTTGATCCTGCAAATTTTATGGATAAAAAAAGTGCGAGAAGACTCGATCAGTTTAGCCAGTATGCACTTGCTGCAGCTAAAATGGCTCTTGAAGATGCAGAATTAAAACCTGAAAATATGTCAGTTGAGGAAAAGGAAAGAACTGGGGTTGTTTTTGGAAGTGGTATAGGTGGATTTAAAACATTTTATAAACAGGCAGTTATAAATTTTACTGAGGGACCAAATCGTGTCTCCCCTTTCTTTATCCCGATGATGATTCCGGATATTGCAAGCGGTTTGATTGCAATGGAATATGGATTTAAAGGGCCTAATCACTGTGTTGTTACTGCGTGTGCTACTGCTAATAATAACATTATAGATTCTTATCTTCTGATAAAAAACGGATTGACTGATAGAGTTTTATCCGGTGGAAGCGAAGCCGGAGTACTTGAAATAGGTATTGCAGGATTTAATGCAGCAAAAGCTTTATCAACTCGGAATGATTCTCCAAAAACAGCAAGCCGCCCTTTTGATGCAACAAGAGATGGTTTTGTAATTGGAGAAGGCGGTGGTGTATTAATTCTTGAAGACCTTGTAACTGCTAAAAAAAGAGATGCAAAAATTTATGCAGAACTTATCGGTATCGGTTTATCAGCAGATGCACATCATATAACAGCACCCGATCCTGAAGGAAGAGGAGCAATTCTTGCGATGCAGATGGCTTTAAAAACATCAGGATTAAAGCCGACTGAAATAGATTATATAAATATGCATGGTACATCAACGGGCTTAGGAGATATTTCAGAAACAAAAGCAATAAAAGTCATGTTTGGTGATTATGCTTATAAGTTAAATGTATCATCAACCAAAAGTATGACGGGACATCTCTTAGGTGCAGCAGGTGCTGTCGAAGCGGTTGCCTCTATCCTTGCAATACAAAATAATACAATTCCTCCAACAATAAATTTTGAACATCCTGATCCGGAATGCGATTTAAATTATACATTCAATAAACCTCAGAAAAAAAATGTAAATGTTGCTTTGAGCAATGCTTTTGGATTTGGCGGGCATAATACATCTGTTATTTTCAAAAGATTTGAATTATAAAAATTCATACCAAAAGCTTGAAAACCTGTTTTATATTTAACCAATAGCTATTGATTAATAAAAGTTTTATTTTCCGTCATCGTCAAAGAATGTTAGTCTAATCCTTTATTAAAAAGAATAACAAAATGGGAACACGCCCAAAAAATATGTCGCAGCTGACGTGGGTTTATGTAAGTGGCGCAGCGTTTATCCTGTTTTTAGTTTTCTCTATAATTTTAATTGCTTATGCCCCACGTCTTTTGTCATTCGGGATTACAAATACCATATTTTATATTTTGCTTATACCTGCCGGTTTATGTTCAGCAGCATTTTTATTCGGGGCGATGCGTTCTCATGCCAAATATTCAGGTAAAATCTCTTACGGACAATTGGAACTTTCTGGGCCTGTTGTAATTTTTTGTCTCGTTATCCTGGGAGGTATTTTTTTAGCACCACCTTCTTCAACATTTCTTTTAACAGTTCGGGTTCATAAGTTTGGCGATAAAGGAGATATAATAAGGGATGGGAAAATCATTTTAGATCTTGCAAGTCAAAGGATCGAAAGGGTTATTGGAGAGAATGGTGAAGTTTTATTTGCCGGGGTTCCATCAGAATTTTTAGGGAAAGAGATTAATCTAATTCCAAATGTTCCAGGCTTCAGTGCAGTAAATTCAGAAACTTATAAAATCCCCGATGAAAAAGTTATTTTTTTAGAGCTCACACAAAAAAAAGAATTAACAACTGTACGAGGAACTGTACTTGATACTGATGGCAATCCGATAAAAAATGTTACAATTGATTTTGAAAGCGGATCTGCATCTACAGTCAGTGATATAAATGGCAACTTCAACACTACAGTGGCAGCGGGACCTGGCACTATAATGTTGGTCACTGCTTCATTAAATGGAAAAATAGGTTACCGGGATTACGTTTCAATCCCCCAATCCGGAACACTGACTATTCAATACAATAACACAAAGTAATGAAAAAAATCATTTTAACATTACTTTTAGTTTCATTTTATTCATCTTATAATAATGCTGTACAAAATGTATATCTACGGGGTAAAGTTATTAATGAAAAAAACAAACCTGTAAACAACCTGAGAATCCGTTTTGTAAATGTCGGGGAAAGGATCACTACTGACAGCGGCGAGTTTTTAATTGAACTGCCTGATTATACAAATGAAATTGAAATTGAAATTATAGACAATAAATGGGAGCTTCAGTACCCGGTTGATGGAAGAATTCCCCTTTTCAAAGATCAGAATATTATTTATAAAATTGTAGTAAAAGATAACATTGATGAGATAGTTGAAAATTATAAAGAGATAAAAAAAGTACTAAGTGAAATAGGATTAAAATCTGAAGAAATGATTAACTGGTCCAGAAATTTTACAGAATCCGAATCAACTAA
>CAZECH010000099.1:0-9086 GCA_964510675.1 uncultured Ignavibacteriaceae bacterium | reverse complement strand
ATATACTACCGGAAAATCAGGATTAACATAAAGCTGTTTAAATTTATCTATCCCATAATTCTTAATAAGATATTTTGTAAAAGAGCCGGCATAGATATAGGATATTGTTGATGGCTGTGTAAAAAAGCTTACGAACCTGTACATCTGACCGAGATTAATCTTATACCCGTTTTTATAAGCAATTGATGCAAGATAATCAACCTCATTGTCATCAGTTAAAGGATCGCAGGCTGAAGCAAGTCCTTCAATCAAGAAAGGATTTATCATATCTGCAATTTTTAATGGGCCCTCACCAAACTCAGCGCTGAAGCAATGAGCTATTTCATGCTTTAAAGATGTATTATAATTATCATAAGTTGTGAAGATGCTGTACATCCATGTTTTAGCAACATCTGCATTAGCTGAACCGAATAGTTCTTTTTTCTGCTGCCTGTCTTTAAAAATGAAAGATTGAATTTTCTCTTTTGGTTTTACTTTAAGATAATCTACGAGTTCAGTATAGAAATATTCATGATGCAACATTAACAGCTTTACAAAATCATCGCTTATTTCTTTATCGAGATAAATTTCAAAATGTTCTGTTAATACAGAATTACCTAATTCTGATTTTAGTTTTGTAAAGGTTGTTGAATAAGCAAATGAAGGTGAAAGAAAAACAAAAACAGCCGGAATAATTATTATGTATAAAAGAATTAAAAGTTTTTTAATCTGAATTTTCCCGGATAGGTGAAAAGTTAAAACTGTAAAAAGTCCTCCGAAGAAAACAAGATTAAGAAATCTGTAAATAACTAATTTTAAATCTACAGTAAGAGCTTCATCATAAATAGTCCCCGGGAGATAGCCAAGAATAGAATTATAAAAATAAATCTGGGGATTAAAATAAAATTCGCCTAAAGAGATCAGGAGGATTATTATTATAATTAGAAAGAATATAACCCTTCTAAATCTTTTTAGGAAAAAGGATGAGGTCAATCCGCATGCAAATCCTATAATAATTGAAGGAGAAGTAATAACAATAAAGAAAAACAATCCATCAATAAAAGAGCAAAAGCCGGTTAACAATGAGTTTATAATTGAAATTAAAAATGGAACTAACAAGAAAAGAAAAGACGGAAGAATTAATTGCTTTACAAAATTATTTTTCTCTTCTTTCTTTAATAAAGAAATAATAAATAAACCTGATACTAAGGTTAAAAGAACAGAATTGGCAACTGAGAATTCATAACCAAATACTTTTATTAAGGGTATGTTTATAAAAAAGATATTTATAAGAAGAATTATTAAAAGATAAACCGGTAAGTAGTTTCTGTAAGAAAATATTTTTTTAAACAATGACACAATTAAAATTCTGCTCCTGCAACTCTCTCTATGTCCGCACCAAGAGCTTTCAGTTTTTCTTCAATCCTCTGGTAACCTCTGTCCAGATGATAAACACGTAGAACTTCTGTTGTTCCCTCAGCAGCAAGACCGGCAAGAACAAGACAGGCACTTGCCCTTAAATCTGTTGACATAACCTTTGCACCGGTCAACTTTGAAACCCCTTTAATGAGGGCAGTATTTTCATTGACCTGGATATCCGCACCAAGTCTTACAAGTTCCGGTACATGTTTAAAGCGATCTAAGTAAACTGAATCAGTTACTTGAGAAACACCATTTGCAATGCTCATATAAGCAGTCCATTGAGCCTGCATATCGGTAGGATAACCTGGGAAAATTGATGTGGTGACATCAGTTGGATTTATAAAATCTCTGGTTGACGACACACTGATATTTTCCTCATCAATACTAATCTTACAACCTGAATCTTCCAACTTGGAAAGAACAGCATTTATGAAAAAATCATTAATACCTTTTAATGTAACATTGCTTTTTGTTATTGCAGCTGCAATTAAAAGCGTTCCGGCTTCTATCCTGTCAGCAATTGTTAAAATGTTTGCAGGTTTTAATTCATCAACACCTTCAATTGTTAAAGTTGATGTACCGATTCCTTCTATCATAGCTCCCATCTTAACAAGGAATTCAGTAAGATTAATTATTTCAGGTTCCATTGCTGAATTATTTATTACAGTTGTCCCTTTTGCAAGACTTGCAGCCATAAGAATGTTTCCTGTTGCTCCAACAGAAGATACATCAAAATTAATTTTTGCACCCTGTAGCCTTTGGCTTTTTGCAATTATATATCCTTCCACAAGATCAATATTGGCTCCCATTTTTTTTAATGCTTCCAAATGAAGATTGATTGGCCTCGGTCCCCAGGCACAACCTCCCGGAAGTGAAACTTTAGCATAACCAAATCTTGAAACGAGAGGTCCTAAAACATAAACAGAAGCTCTCATCTTTTTTACATGTTCATAAGGAGCAACCTGGCTGATAATATTTTTTGTGTTAAGTTCGAGATTACCATCTTCAAAATTTGATTTAACTCCAAGTTCATTCAGAAGTTTCATCATTGTATAAACATCATTCAGCTTTGGAGTGTTATAGAGATTTGAAATTCCGGAAGTAAGCAAAGTTGCCGGCATTAAAGCTAGTGATGCATTTTTTGCTCCGCTTACTTCAATTGTTCCGGAAAGTTTTTTGCCTCCCCTTATTATAAATTTATCCAATCTTTTCTTCCTTTATTTTACATTACCGGCAATAACAAAAGAAAAATTATCAGGTGCGCCTCTTTCTTCAATTAATTCAGATATATCATGAGCAATTTTGTTCATGTCTTTTAGTTCGAAAATATCCTGAAGTTCTTCATTATCTGCGACACAATTAACACCGTCTGTGCAAGCAAAGAAAAAAATATCTTCACCATATTGAATATCAAATACTTTAACATCTGCTTCAACAATGTTGCTGTCTCCAAGAGCTCTGGTAATTATATTCCTGTTAGGATGGAACTCCGCTTCCTTTTCGGAAAGTACTCCATCATCAACAAGCTTTTGAACAAATGAATGATCTTTTGTTAATTGCTCAAGTTTATTATCGGTAAACTTATAAATTCGAGAGTCCCCAATGTGTCCAATGTAAGCTTTGTCCTTTTTAATAAAAAGAACTTCTGCAGTTGTAGACATTCCATTTAATTTTGTATCTGAACTTGCTTTTTCATAAATCACTTTATTAGTTTCAGTCACCGATGATTTTATTTTCTCAATATAATTATCACCCGGTGAATTTCTGAAATGATTATAAATTGAATCGACTGCAAGTTGCGACGCAACTTCACCGGCATTGTTTCCACCTAAACCGTCACAAACAATTATTAATAAGCCACCATCAACTTTAAACACTCCGAGAGAGTCTTCATTCTCAGTTCGTATTTGTCCTACTTCTGATGTTGTTATGTATTTGAAATCCATTTATATAATTCTTTTTTAATGTAAGGCTAAAGTTAAATATTGAAAGCCTTAAAATCCTTATTCTATCTTAATAAATCCGTAATCACTTATCTTGGAGTTCCATTCAAAATCGTTTATATTTATCACTTAAATTTCGCAAAAAAAAGCACAAAAAATCATTTTAAGTTCTTTTTTTATAAGTTTTTGCGAGAATGGCGGAATTGGCAGACGCGCTAGGCTTAGGACCTAGTACCGAGAGGTGTCGGGGTTCGAGTCCCCGTTCTCGCACAGAAAAAAGAATGAAAGAATAGATGAATAATTGAAATGTTTGAGAAATTAAAGCCTTTCATTCTATGTATATCTAATGAATTATCTAATCAATATAGATCGAGGTTAAGTTGGAATATAAAATAAAGGATTTGACTCAATCCGAAAAAGAAGTTGAAGTTACACTTCCTTATGATGAAATTAAAAAAGAGATTGAAAATGAAGTATTAAAGCAAACCAAAAAAATCCAGATGCCCGGTTTCAGAAAAGGTAAAGTACCTTTACAAATGATCAAGAAAATGTACGGCGATGCATTTGAATATGAAGCCTCAGAAAAAGTTGCTAATTCAAAATTCTGGCAGGTTGCAAAAGAAAAAGAATTAAATCCAATCGGGCAACCGCAATTAACAGATATTAAATTCAATCCCGGTGAAGATCTTTTCTTTAAAGTTAAATATGAAATCTTACCTGAACTTGAAGTTAAGAATTATAAAGATATTGAAATTGAATTGCCGGATTTCATTGTAAAAGATGAAGAGATTGACCATGAAATTGAACATATTCTGAAAGCCAATTCTACAAATGAAGATTCAGATATAGTTGGCGATGATAAAAATTATCTTCTTAATCTTGAAATACAAAGTGTTGATGAGAATGGAAACCCGGTTGAAGGAATAAAACCTGAAACAGTTGATGTTGATTTAACTAATGAACGCGTAAACTCAGAAATAATTGAGAACGCTAAAGGGAAAAAAGTTGGAGATTATTTTTCTTTCACTTTTAAGGATGAGCATAAGCATAAAACTGATGACAAAGAAGAAGTTCATATTGAAAATTTTCGCTACAATGCAAAGATAAATTCAATTAAAAAAATAAATATCCCTTCACTGAATGAAGAATTAATTAAGAAAGCAACCAAAGATAAATTATCAACTGAAGAAGAATTACGAGACGGTATTAAAAAAGACATTCAATCTTATTATGATCAAAGAATTGAGGAATTATTAAGAGATAAACTTTTGCATAAGATTGTTGAGAATAATGATTTCATTCCGCCGCAAACTATGGTTAAAAATGTACTTGATGATCTTATTAAACAAGAAGAAGAATCACAAAAAAAATCAGGATACAAAAAATTTAATAAGGAAGAAGCTGAAAAGAAATTATTAAAATCTGCTGAGCTTGAGGTTAAATGGTTCCTTATTAAAAGAGCAATTGAAAAAAAAGAAAATATTACAATTACTGACGATGATCTTAAAGATCTTGTAAAGAAGGATGCTGAAAAAACCGGCTTGCCTGAAGATAAGCTGCTCAACTACTATAAAACATCTAATTTCCATGAAAAATTAGTTGACAAAAAATTATTTGATTTTCTTAAGGAACAATCTAAAATTAAAAAAGTAAATCCTGAAAAATTGATTAACAAAGAAACAGAGGAATTAAATGAAAAAAAATAGTGAGATATATAGCCAGTTAGTCCCTTATGTAATTGAACAAACTGGTCGCGGTGAAAGAGGAATGGATATTTTTTCCCGGCTTTTAAGAGAAAGAATAATTTTCCTGGGGACAGCAATTGATGATCATATCGCCAGTTTAATTATTGCACAATTAATTTTTCTTGAAGCGGAAGATTCCGAGAAAGATATTAATCTTTATGTAAATTCTCCCGGTGGAAGTGTTACTGCCGGATTAGCAATATATGATACAATGAAATATATAAAACCCGATATAACTACAATCTGTGTTGGAATGGCGGCAAGTATGGGAGCTATACTTTTAGCTGGTGGCACTGCAGGTAAAAGAACTTCTTTACCAAATGCAAAGATTATGATTCATCAGCCGTGGATTGGCGGTTTACAGGGACAAACAACAGATATTGAAATTCATGCAAAGGAAATGCTTAAGACAAGAGATACTCTCTATAAAATTCTTGCCGAGCATACCGGTAAATCCATTGAGCAAATAACTAAGGACTGCGACAGAGATTATTTTCTTTCAGCAGAAGAAGCTAAAGAATACCGGATTGTTGACCATATAATTGAGAAAAGAATTTCATTAGAAAAGAAATAATTTTTAAAGGGGATGGTCATCAATCCCCTTCCCTTTCAGAAACCTTACCCATTTATAAATTTTATTATATTTTTACTATAATCTTTTTACAAAAAAATGATTCGGATTTTTATAATAATATCGCTGCAGGTCTTTCTTTTCACAAGTACTTTTTCTCAAAGCCTTTCAAAAAAACTGGATCAATATCTGAATGAATATTACTCTAATAAAAATGTTCCTTCAATTTCTGCCGGTATTATGGAGAATGGTAAAATATTATGGCTTGGTGTAAAAGGATATTCAGATATTGAGAATAATATTTCCGCTGCAAGAAATTCAGTTTACAGAATTGCTTCAATTTCAAAAGTTATAACCGCAGTCGCTATTATGCAGCTTGTGGAACAAGATAAGCTAAAGCTTGATGATGATGTAAGAAAATATATTCCCTATTATCCTACAAAAAGATGGAAGTTTACCATAAGACAGTTACTTACGCACACTGCAGGTATAAGGAATTACAGAAGTAAGGGAGAATTTGAAAGCAAAGAGTATTTTAAAAGTACGAGGGAAGCAATAGACTATTTAGTAAAAGATAGTTTAGAATATGAACCGGGGACTAAATATCTGTACACAACTTTAAGTTACAATTTACTTGCAGCAATTGTTGAGAATGTTTCGGGACTTGCATATGCCGAATATTTAAAACAGAATATTTTTATCCCTTCTGATATGAAAAACACATATCCCGATTTTCAGAGAACAATTATACATAACCGTGCAAAAGGATATGACAGGAATAATTTTCGTCAACTTCAGAATGCAGCTTTAGCAGATTTATCAATAAAAATCCCCGGTGGTGGTTTATTATCAAATGCTGAAGACTTACTGAAATTTTCCGATTGCCTGCTTACTGGTAAATTAATAAAATTAACAAGTCTCGATTCGATGATCGTACCCACAAAATTAAAGAATGGTAAAACAGTAAACTATGGACTTGGTTTTGCTTTTAGTATTGATGAATCCGGCAGAAAGTTTGTCAGCCATTCCGGAGTCGGGACAGGATTTACTTCTTTATTATTAATTTATCCTCATGAAAAAGTTTCTGCGGTTCATCTTATAAATATAAGGGACAGAAATCTGGGTGAACCGGCTTACGATATTGCTGCAATTTATTTTGGTAAAAAAATTGGACCTCCCAAAAAATCCCTTGCAGATTTTCTTTTAAACTTAACAATGAATTATGGTTTTGATTCAACTTTACAGGTATACAGGCAAACGGTTAGTGATACAACAAATAATTTTATTACTACAAAAGATGAATTATTAACTTTTGGTTATGACCTGATTAATACTTCAAGGACTGCAGATGCAATTAAATACTTCCGGTTCTTAACAAATGAAATTCCTAATGAAGCAGAAGTATTAATAGGTTTGGCTGATGCATATTATAAAGATGGCAATAAGGGACTTGCACTAAAAAATTTCCGTTTGGCTTTAAGATTGCAGCCGCTGAACAATTACGCTAACGAAATGCTGAAAAAACTGGGCGGGATTTAGCTCCTCACAAGTACTTCTTTTCCCTTAAAATTCTCTTGAATTACTTAACTATTATTATAAATTAGATGTTAACTTTAATACCAATATGTTAGGCACAAGATTTACAAAATATATTCCGCAGAACCGGAAGGCGCAAGGCTTTGAGGATTTGCTAAAACTTTTTTTACAGATAATGATCATTACTTCCGGTGATGTTACTGAGGCATTAAACTGGCTTAACCAGCTTGATCAGCAATATGGAATGACCAACGACGAATATGGTATGGGAAATTTTATTGATGACTTAAAAGAAAAAGGATACATCGAAGAAAATGAGGATGGAACCACATTCATCATTACTGCTAAGAGTGAGCAGAGTATTAGGCGGCAATCGCTTGAAGAAATTTTTGGAAAACTGAAAAAATCTCCGAGAGGAAATCATCAATCACCATTTACCGGTCAGGGAGATGAGCCTACATCAGATAGGCGTGAATATAGTTTTGGCGATTCTGTTGAACAGATTGATATGACCGATTCAATTAAGAATGCACAGATAAACCATGGGCTTGATGAATTCAAGCTTACAGAAAATGATCTGGAGATTGAAGAACGTGATTATAAAGCAATTACTTCTACCGTGCTGATGATTGATATTTCTCATTCAATGATTCTTTATGGCGAGGACAGGATTACTCCCGCAAAAAAAGTAGCAATGGCTTTATCGGAACTTATCACAACTAAATATCCTAAAGATACTCTTGATATAATTGCTTTTGGTAATGATGCCTGGCCAATTGAAATAAAAGATTTGCCATACCTGGAAGTCGGCCCTTATCATACAAATACGGTTGCAGGACTGGAACTTTCAGTTGATATATTAAGAAGAAGGAAAACCAGCAACAAACAAATTTTTATGATTACTGATGGTAAACCAACTTGCTTAAAAGAAGGAATAAAATATTATAAGAATAGTTTTGGTCTTGATAGAAAAATTGTAAACAAAACTTTAGACCAGGCAGCAAGATGCAGAAAAATTGGAATCCCAATAACTACATTTATGATTGCAAGAGATCCTTACCTGCAGCAATTTGTAAGAGAGTTTACAAAAGAAAATAATGGCAGAGCTTTTTACAGCAGCCTTTCCGGTTTGGGTGAATATATTTTTGAAGATTATGTAAGGAACAGAAGGAAGAAATTAAAATAAGAGCAAGTGTAAGTTCAAGAGTAAGAATTATACATTCATTCATTCATCCATTCAATTAAGTATGAATGAATTATTGATTGGCTGAATGAATTTTATATCAGTGACTATCATTTTCAGGATGAATTAATGGATATTACGACAATAGAAACTTTTGGTGAATTAAAAAGAAGTGGTTATAAACCCAAAGCTATTAAAGATGAGCTGAGGGATAATCTTATAAAATTTCTCAAGAAGAACGAAAATCCTTTTGAAGGAATAATCGGTTATGATGAAACTGTAATCCCTGATATTCAAACTGCAATTCTTTCAAGGCATAATATTATTTTACTTGGATTAAGAGGACAGGCAAAAACTAAAATTGCCAGAACACTGATTAACCTTCTCGATGAATATATTCCTGTTGTCGCCGGTTCTGAATTAAATGATGATCCGTTTCATCCGCTATCCAGATTTTCAAAAGATTTACTTCATGAACAAGGAGATGATACAAAAATAGAATGGATGCACAACTCACAAAGATATGCAGAGAAGTTAGCTACTCCGGATGTATCAGTTGCCGATTTGATTGGAGATGTTGATCCGATTAAAGCTGCCTCGTTAAAGCTTCCTTATTCTGATGAAAGAGTAATTCACTTTGGATTAATTCCCCGTTCTCATCGTTCTATTTTTGTTATTAATGAATTGCCTGATCTGCAGGCAAGAAT
>CAZECH010000098.1:1570-9088 GCA_964510675.1 uncultured Ignavibacteriaceae bacterium | reverse complement strand
GAGCAAATGTATAGATCTTCAATAAATTTATATAGTTTTAAAAGAAAATCAAAAGCACCAGATTTTATTGCAGTTACGGCTATCTTAACATCAGAATAACCGGTTATCATTATTACAGGTATATGTGAAAAGGCTTTCCTGAATGATTTTAAAAGGTCAAGTCCATTATGAGTAGTTAAATAAATATCGAGCAGAATTATATCTGGATCAAATTCTTTTATAACATCGTGAGCTTCTTCCCCTTTCATACATATCTCAACATCATAACCGAATTTTACAAGAACTTTTTTAAGAGAAATACAAACTAAATCATCATCATCAATAAGCAGGATTTTCAATTTTATTTCTCCGTAGAATTGAATTTTATGAAAAAACGGGAGCCTTTGTTTATATTGGAATCAAAACCAATCTCTACTTTATATTCATCTAAAATATCTTTGCAAATACTTAAACCAAGCCCTGTACCATTCTTTTTCTTTGTAAAGAAATCAGTAAAGATTAATCCTTTATCTTCATCTTTTATTCCGTGACCAAAATCTTCAATTTCCCAAACTGTTTTGGAGGATTCTTTATATGTCCTTATAATAACAGGTTGAGAATCTTTGCTAGCATCAACTGCATTTGTTATAAGGTTAAGAAGCACCTGAAGCAGTTTATTCCTGTCTATATTAATAAAGATATTGTCTGAAGATTGCTCTCTCCGGATTGAACATCTTTTTTTTGCGGCATATCCTTCAACAAGATCAATAGCCTGTGAAGTGATTTCATTGAGAGAACATTTTTCCAATTGAGATTTTGTTTTCCTGGAAAAATCCAGAATATTTTCAATAAGAAATTGAATTCTCTCAATTGCTTCAGTACATGAATTTATAGATTCTTTTGCGTCTTCAGGTAAATTGTCAACAAGTTTTAAATAATCGAGATTTAATTTAAGAGCATAAAGCGGGTTTCTTATTTCGTGAACAAAGCTTGCATTTAATTTGCCAATTAATTGCAGCCTGTTGTTTTGAGAATTGTCTTCAAACATTAAAAACGTAAAAAAAATTATGCACAACCAATTATTTTATCAGTTAAACATAATAATTTTTAGGTACCCCAACAAATAGACAGACGATTTTTATGTGTTGTTTATCTCTTTAAGAATTTCGCTTGAAATCTTTTTTATAACTTTGTCTGAATCATAGAACTTCGAATCAATTCTGTTCCTGATTTCTTCTATATTCTTACTGTCTGAATTTGTTTTACTCATTTGATTTGCTCTTTCAGAAATCTCAAGCTTATCCTGCTTTTGTTCTGAAGGTTCAACTTTTTTCTTTGAGATATTTTCTGTACTATTTGGAAAAAATACATTATTAGATATTCGTTTTATTTCCATATTTCACCTGTAAAATGCAAGATTTTTTGAATTTTGTAAGTTTTTAATTTGTTTTGAAACGTCGGTCATTTCCTGTTTTTTCGCTTCTATAATATTATCGAATTTTTCCTGTATTTGTTTAGCAAGTAAATTAAGCGTAAAATCCAAATTTTCCAACTGGTCCTGCTTATAATTCTTCTTTAATAAAAGCTTTAACTGAAGGATTTCAGTAATTTCTCCTTTAATAGTTTCAATACTTTCGAAAAATTGTTTTTCTTCACTCAAACCATCAAGCTTGGTTAATAAATCTGCTAAAAGAAAACGTAAACGGCTACCTGTGCTTCTTAGTTCCATAATTAACTTGTTGTATAACTAAAAAAGTTTTGAATAGTCAATATTGAAGCAAGCTGTGCTTGTAATTGCTCATATCTTTGTCTCAATATTATAGAACTTTTATTTATTCTTTTTTCACCAGCAATTTTTCTATCGTTAAGTGCTTTAATGTTGCTTTCGAAATTGCTTTTAGATTTTGATAAATAACCTTCAATACCTAAATAAGGATTTATCTTATTATAAAGCGCATTTGAAATTCCATCAGTGGAATTGAATAGAGCTGCAATTTCATCCCCATTGTCTCTTATTTTTTGTTCCAGCTTTGATGAATCTGAAATACTTAATCCTGTGTTGCTGTTAAAAGTTAAACCGATTTGATATAAAGTATTAATATTCTGGTCCGAAATTCCCGGTACTTTTGAATAAACAAGTTCAGATAGTGTGCTTAACAGAGTTGAAGCATTACCATCTGAAGATAAAACTCCTCTGCCGGTAGTATTTGATGACTCCTGTTGAGCTTTAATGTAAGTATAAATGTCATTAAACTGAGTAATGAAATCTTCAATTTTAGTTTTGATTGAAGAAGTGTCCGCGGTTACAGTTACATTAACATTAGGATCGGTAGGTTCCATTAAAGATTTTAGTGAAAAAGTAACACCACTTACAAGATCACTAACTACATTTGAATTTCTCTGAATATTCAAACCATTAAATTCAATAATGGCATTAAGCTGACTGTTTACTGTAATATCAGAATAAACATATCCGGTTGTATCAGGATCTGTGGATTGATTGAAAGTTGGTCTGTTTGAGCCAAGATTCAAACCTATCGAAGAAAGTGCAGAGTATGTGCTGTTATCACTTAATTCTTTTATTCTGAAATCTACACCCGTTTCTTTAGTAGTTAATGTGAATTGAGAAAAGCCGGAAACAGGACTTAATACAGAAGCTGTTACAATTCCTGAAGCTCCTTTTTCCTTAGTTACGCCAATGTTCAGATCACTTACTAAATCGAAACCGGATTCATGAGTTATTGATATATATTTACTCGCATCACCAACGGTAAGCTTTAATTTAACATCACCAGGGTTCGGAGAATCAACAACTTTTTCTGCCGTAACTCCTGAAATATCAGTATTTATTTTACTGACCAATTCATCTATTAAGTCTTCATAAGTTCCACCACCATTAACAGTTATACTTTTTTCAGTTCCATTTAAATTAATCTTAAATGTGCTTGTTCCACCAGAGTATGAGCTGGAGGTACTCATTGAGCTTGAAGAGACAACTGCTTTATCTGCATTTATTGCGTCTCTTATTTTTTCCATTACAGTTTGGTTTGTTTCAGTGCCGGTTAAAGCAACTTCAATATTGCTAATATATTCTCCGCCACTTCCATCACCCGTTTTTACAGTAAAATATTGTGTGCCTGTTACAGCATTTGCCAATGTTGAAGAAAGTTCCTGTGAAACCAGAAGATCATTTTTTGCAAGTTGATTTACTCTTATGCCATAAGCACCAACAGATGCTGAATTGCCAGCACTGGCTGTTATAAAACTTGTATTAGATGATGCTGCTGATTTGGCATTAAATAATGAGCTGCTTTCTGTTGATCTTAAGTTGGTGAGTAAAGATTTGAATTTATCAAGCTTTGAGCTTAGAATACTATATACTGAAGATAAACTCTGGTATTTTGAAACCCTTTTTGTTATCGGTGTAATTAGTTTTTCATTCTCATTGGCAATGTATGAAGTGATGAGAGAATTAATGCTTGAGGTGGTTAATATATCGTTTGCCATTTTATTTCTTACTAAAAATATTTATCTATGTATCTCTTAACTCGGTAAGAATTTTATACACCAGGTCATAATTTTTCTGACGCATCTCTTCCTGGCAAAACTGGTAAAGCCTGAATAAACCTACTGAAATTACTCTGACTTCATCTGTATCAAATCTTAAAGAATTAATGAGCGCTTGTATAGCGTCATTTGTTTTTATCATATTTTTTTTCTGACAGTTTACTATAGCAAAATCATAAACTTTAATAACCAATTGCTGAGGAGTGGCTTCCATAATTTCTTTTACAAGATATTGGTTAAGTCGGGTTTGCTTGTTGCCTGAAAAAGTTGAGTTGTACATTTAGATTCTTTCGCTAAAAATTTCAGATTAAAAAAATCCCCCGAATTTCTCCGGGGGTTAAAATAAGATTTATATCTTATTGAAAGAGAGAAAGGATACTTTGAGGAGCCAAATTAATCTGAGCAAGCATTGAAGTTGCTACCTGGCTACCTATTTGTCCTTTAGTTGCATTCAATTGTTCCATTGCTATATCTGCATCAAACAAGCGGCTTACGCTGGCTGTTGCATTAGCTATAGCTGATGATAAATAATCATCCTTCACATCAAGTCTCTGAACAAAGTTACCAATCTTACCTAATGCATCTCTAACTGCTGTTTCAAGAGTAGTAACAGTAATTGAGGTAATGTTAGTTGAAGTTGTTCCGCCACTTGAAATACTGGCTAAACTTAATGTATTCAATGTACCGTAATTGACTGTAGTTGATTCACTTTCGCCTGTTTTGAAAACGAAATTACCTGATGCAGGCAGTGTTGAACCACTAAGTAATGTTGTATCATTAAATTTGGTTCCTGAAAAGATTGAACTTATTTCATCACCGATAGCATTGATATCTGAAGCAAGAGCGGATAAGTTCTTTGTAGGATCGGTAGCTTCAGCTACTTTACCTTTTATTTGAATAAGAAGATCGTTAACACTTGAAAGAGCAGCTTCAGCTGTTGATAACATATTCTTTGCAGAACCGATGTTACCTTGAGCAGCTTTCATTATATATACTTTTCCTTCAAGTTCTTTACCAACTCTATATCCAGATGTATCATCTGCAACTGAGTTAATTCTTTTTTGTGTTGCTAAACGTAATTGAGCTTTTGTTGTTTGAGCATTTACTTTTACTAATGCATTGTATGCATTTAATGCTTCTACGTTTGTGTTAATTTTGAATGCCATTGTACTTGTACCTCCGTGTATGTTTAAGTTTTACTGAGTATCCTTACTCAGCTTTTGTTTTGTTATTTATAAGATTTTTTATCTTACACAAATATTATCGGCAGGTAAATTTATATGTTTATTGTTTAGATGGTCTTATTTCTTGGATATATCTTCTTTCTTAATTTTTCCATACGAGCCACTATTTCTTTTTGACCGGAAAATGTCCTTTCTGCATTTTCTATAGTGGATTTTATTTTGATAAATTTATTATTCTGAAGATAAGTTGAAATAAGATAAAAGACTGCAGATGGATTTTTAGTCAGAGTAAAGGATTTTTCAAAAATTTCCTCAGCTTCATTGAACATTTGTAGGTTATAGAGAACCAATCCAAATCTATTTAAAAATGCATGATTCTCGGGGAAGGATTGATTTAATGATCTGAAAAAATCAATTTTGCTTGATCCTTCATAGTCTTCAATTAAAGTTAAGATCAGTTCAAGGTTGTTCTCATTAATTTCAGGAATATATCCCTTAAAGGAATTAAAACTTTTTTTATTTAAAAGAATGTCAATTAGTTCAAACGTTTTTATATTTTTTTTGTTCTTACTCCCTTTGAGTTTTTCAAAGAAATAATTAAATGTTTTTTTATCCTTCGATTGAATACTGATATTCAAACCTTCATAAATAATTGTTTCAACATCCAATAAAATTGCCTGAAAGGAATTTTCATTACCGGATAAAAAATTATTATTTATATCAAAGGCATCTCTGCAAAACCTGTTTGATTTATCATAATCTTTTAATTGAAAAAATATTTTTGCAGCAACGAGAAGATTCGTTGGCTGTTCATAATTATATTCAAGACTTTTGGTAATTAATTCCAGGGCTTCATTCCAGTTCTGCTTTTCTGCTTTTATTACTGCAAGGTACCTGAACGCAAGGGATTTATATTCTCCCTTAAGAGTTTCACCTGTTACTGCTTTATTAAAATAAAAAACCGCACTCTCAGAGTTATTTAAGATTCCGTAGGTTTGTCCTAAATGAAAAGCATAATAAGGAGAAGGATTCCGGTTATACTCATCAATAAGTATTAATAAATTTCTTTTTGCTTTCTCTTTAAGCTCTTCGTTTGGTAAACTGTAACCGACATGAATAATTTCAATACTTGAATTTAAAATATTAAAATCATTTTCCATGAGCGATTGCTCTATTTGCTCATGAATTTTTCCTTTAAATCTTATTCTCTTATCATTTGGAAATAATCGCACATATTTCATAACAGATGGGCGATTTCCCACTTCATCAATATTTTTTATTATGCAATGGTAAGCTTCCTGCTTTTGGTTTCTTATTAGATTTTTTAATTCTTTAATTGATTTTCCTGATAAACGCTCATCAGCATCTAAATAAAGAATCCAGTCTCCTGAAGAATTTTCCAATGCAAAATTTCTTGCAGATGCGAAATCATTATTCCATTTGTAGTTCAAGATTTTCGCATTAAACTCTTTAGCAATATTAATTGTATTGTCATTAGAACCGGTATCAACTAAAACAATTTCATCAACAACGCCTTTAACAGAATCTAAACATTCCTTAAGATACTTCTCTTCATTTTTAACAATTATACTTAGAGTTAACATAATACCTGTTACCGATATATTTTTTTAATTAGATTATCTGCGGTTATTGACCAGGTAAGCTTCTTCATATCATTTCCTGCCTGAATACCGGTTTTTTTTATCGCTTCCCTGTTGAAGTATGCATATTCAAGTTTGTAAATGACCTCGTCCAGATCAGGTTCTAACCAATCTGAAATAAGCTGGTTTTGTTCATCATATATTTTGGAATCATTCATGTTCAAAAGAGGATATGAATTTTTTTTAGTTAACACATCTTTGTGCCCGGAATTAAAAGATGCAATTACAGGTTTTCCGCACGCCATATATTCCATCAAGACTAAATTTGTTCCACCTTCACACCTGTTGGGAAAAAGTCCGATATCTGTTTGATGATATATCTCCCTGAACTTCTCGTTTTGAACAACCGGAAGTGTAAAGATCCTTTTTGCATCAAGCCTGTTTATGCTATAAAGATTTAACATAAACTCTTCCCAGGTATTTCCTTTCATTTCAAAGTTTATAAAACGGGACTTATTCATAGAATGCATCGTTGCAGGCCAAAAGTTATACCAGGCATTTACGAGGATAACATCATCATATTTATGCTGTAAAATCTTTACCGCTTTTAGTACTATATCCTGCCCTTTTCGGAATTCAAATTTTCCGCCGGAAAATATTATAAAAAGATTTTTATTATGATGAATGTTCTCAGGATAAAAAAGCTCAGGATCAATTCCCTGAATAAGTACATCGGAATTTTTTATTCCAGCTTCTAACATTTTTTCTTTACACCATGTAGAACCTGCAAATATCAAATCATAATTTTTACTATTCTGAACTGATGTTTGGTTTAATTCGTTTTCAAAAAATGTATAACCATAATTTTCAGTCCCTCTTATATCAACTATACTTTTGAATTCAAGATCAAATAAAGCATGCAAAACTTTTCCTTCAATCATCTTTGAATTCACAGGTAAATTATGTTCATCTATATTTATTGTTTTTAGTTTTTTTGACAATTCCTGCTTCAAATATTTACTGCAAACTCCCCAGCCAAAATTTTCTCCCTTTGTCAAGCCTAAATACAGTTTATCTTCCAGCCGGTAAAGCTGGTTTCGGATTTCGGATTTAGAATTTTGGATTTGATTGGTTACAGACCGAGTACTGCAAACTGAAGACTGTATCTCATACTCTTCAGGAACTTG
>CAZECH010000098.1:0-1470 GCA_964510675.1 uncultured Ignavibacteriaceae bacterium | reverse complement strand
TAATTGAACTTTTCTTTCCAACTCCTTTTTTACTTCTTCAATAACACCCTTCCAATTTCCGGGGAAAGATTGCCTGAACAATTTCATTGTTGGATACCATGGCGTATCATTCCTGTTCAGCATCCATCTCCAATCAGGCACAAATGAAAGTAGCAGCCACACAGGTTTTGCCATTGCTCCGGCAAGATGTGCAATTGAAGTATCAACAGAGATTACAAGGTCACAGTTTTCAATAATTGCAGCGGTATCCGGCATATCTTTCATAAGCCCATCGAGATCATTTACAGGGTAAGAAGAATCTTTAAGTTGTTTAAGAGGAGTTCCCATTTGCAGTGAAAAGAATTCAACACCTTCAACGGAAAAAAGAGGATAGAATTCTTTTAGAGAACACGATCTTTTTTTATCACGACTATGTTTAGGATTTCCTCCCCAGACAATTCCAACTTTAACAGAGTTTCCCTTTGATAATATCTTATTGAATTTTTCTACTAAACCCGTCTCAGGAATAATATAAGGAATATAAGAAGGAATATTTTCCAGGTTAGTTTTAAAGAATAATGGAAGATTTAACAACGGCACCTGATAATCATAATCAACTTTAGGTTCAGACCAATCAACTTGCCTGGAAATTAATTTATCAATCCCTTTTACATTTTTGTATAAAGAAATCAATCTTGGACTGCTTTCAAAAATTGTATTACATCCAATTTTTTTTAGTAAAGCTAAGTATCTTATAAAGTGAATTGAATCACCCAAACCCTGTTCATCATACACTAAAATATTTTTCCCTTTTATATCCTGGTTTGTAAGCATTGGTTTGGAAAATGATCTTTTCTGAAAATCATTATGTTTGAAACGCCATTCGTATTCCTTCCAGCCTTCTTCAAAATCCCCAAGCAGGAAATGTACATGGGCTTTATTATAATGAGCTTCAACTACTTCATTATTTACTTTTAATGCCGCATTAAAAAAATCAAGCGATTCCTTCACCAAACCTTGTTCAAGTTTTCCAACTCCAAGATTTGTAAACACAGCTATTCTGCTCGGATCATCTTTAAGAACCTTATTAAAGTATTCATCCGATTTATCGTACTCACCTCTTTTATTTAATATCGTACCGACATTTATACATGCTTCTTTTTTTCCCGGATTCAAGACTAATGCTTTTTTATAAGCTTCTTCTGCATCATCAAGCCTCTCGGAATTCTGATAACAAACTCCAAGATTGTAATAAGCATTTTCATCTGCTGGTGATATTGACAAGACTTTCTCAAAACATTTTTCAGCAGAATGATAATCCTGAGTTGCAATAAAAATATTGCCCATGTTATTATATGTTTCAGCATGATCGGGTTTTAATTCAATACCTTTCTTGAAGTTCTCCAGTGCTGGCTCATAATTATTTTGTTTCAGAAAAGCTGTTCCAAGATTATAATAGTAATCACTGTTATTTGGCTCAATAAGAATTGC
>CAZECH010000097.1:0-9109 GCA_964510675.1 uncultured Ignavibacteriaceae bacterium | reverse complement strand
TAAGTGTTTTTACAGAGATAAGTGAAAATTTTAATATTGGAGATTTCTTTACTTTAGTATGCGCATTGTTCTTTGCTCTTTATGTTATTTATCTTGATATCATCAGTAAAAAAAATGATTACAAACCATTAGTCTTCCTCCAGATTTCAGTAACAGGAATCTGCGGACTTGTGTTTGCTTTTCTTTTTTCGGCTTTTGATATTGAAGAAATAAAATTCAATTTCAATAATGATTTATTGTTGGCTGTATTATATACTTCAATTCTAGCCACAGTATTAGCAACAACTTTGCAGACAAAATATCAGAAATTTGTTACTCCTTCAGTTGCCGGAATAATAATTTCTTTTGAACCAATGTATGCTGCGGTGTTTGCATTTTTTGTGTTGAATGAAAAAATATCTAACTTTGGATTAATTGGATGCCTGCTTATTTTTAGCGGACTTTTAGTCTCCGAACTTCTTGATAAAAAGTAAATGAACAAAGATTATACCCGCGCAGAAATAATAATTAATGGACTGGTTCAGGGTGTTGGATTCAGATATTTTATTTATAGGAATGCTGTGAACCTTGGTTTAAAGGGTTATACTGAAAATCTATTCAGCGGAGAAGTTCTGACGGTAGTTGAAGGAAGTAAACCACTTGTTGAAGAACTATATAAAAAAATTATTATCGGGCCATCGCATTCATCTGTTAAAAATTATAATATCCTCTGGCAGGAACCTAAAAACGAATTTGATAATTTCGAGATAAGATAGTGCCTTCAGAATATAGAACAGGAATTGGTTTCGATGTTCATGCATTTGCAGAAAATCGTAAACTTATAATTGGAGGAATAGTAATTCCTTTTGAAAAAGGTCTTGCCGGGCATTCCGATGCTGATGTTCTGCTTCATGCTATTTGTGATGCACTTCTTGGTTCGCTTGCTTTGGGTGATATTGGTAAACATTTCCCCGATACTGATCCAAAATTTAAAAATGCCGACAGCACAAGACTTCTAACCGAAGTTTATAAGCTTGTTGAAGTTAAAGGCTATGAGCTTGTAAATATTGATTCGATGATATTGTTGGAGAAACCAAAAATTTCGTCATATATTGAAAGGATGAGAGAGAGGATCGCATCCATTTTGAATTCAGATATTGATAAAATTTCTGTTAAGGCAACTACAACAGAAAGATTAGGTTTTACAGGCAGAGAAGAAGGTGTAGCTGCAATGGCAACAGTCTTAATAAAAAAGGTTTAATGAATGATCGAAAGTATCTTAAATCTCTTTACAGACCTAAGCCCGCTTCTTATTTATTTATTGCTTTTTCTTTTTGCCTATGTAGAGAATGTTTTCCCTCCTTCACCAAGTGACCTTGTAGTTGTTATAGGTGGATCATTAATTTCAAAAGGTACAATAACTTATTTCCCAACTTTAATCTTTACCTCAATCGGTAGTGTACTTGGATTTATGACCTTGTATTATCTCGGCTCCCAGCTCGATAAAAAAGTCATACAGGCAGGGAAGATAAAATTTATTTCGACCGAAGCTGTTTTAAAAGTTGAAAAGTGGTTTAATAAATGGGGTTATACAGTAGTTACTGTTAATCGTTTTCTCCCCGGAACCAGATCAGTAATTTCTTTCTTTGCAGGATTAAGTGAATTAAAAATTTTCAAAACTGTTTTACTTGCAACATTAAGTGCTATAGTATGGAATGCAATAATCATTTACCTGGGAATCATCTTCGGTAATAACATTGAACTTATTGATTTTTATTTATCGCGTTACCAAACGGTGGTTCTTATCCTCACGGGAGTAGTAATTCTGTTTTTTGTTATAAGGCATTTCTTCTTTAAAAAGAAAACTGCTGATGTTCAAATCAAAAAATAAAGTGGCAAAAACTCCTGAAGAAAAAAAAGCAAAAATGAAAGAAAGGTTTCTTCTTATCCTTTCAGGAATATTGCTTGGAATTTCTTTCCCGCCGGTTCCTTTTCCATTTACACTTTTAATGTTTGTTGGATTAATTCCTTACCTGAAAGTAATAGAATCAAAACAAACGCTGCTTGAGATAAACCGTTCAACTTATCTTATGGCATTTGTATTTAGTACTATTACAATTTATTGGGTAGGAAGCTGGCAGAAAGAAGCGGATACTTTTTTAATGATTTCCGGTGCGCTGCTTTTATTTGTAAATCCCGCTCAGTTATTAATCACATCAACCCTTTATTATTACACAAAGAAAATATTTAAAAAAAATATTGCTCTTTATGTTTTTCCTCTTTTTTGGGTTACTTATGAATATATAACAATGATTACGGAAATCCGTTTTCCCTGGATGACACTCGGAAGCGGATTAGCCTTGTTCAACAAATTCATTCAGGTTGCAGATATAATTGGTTCTCTTGGTTTATCGCTTGTTGTTATTTATATAAATATTTTTTTCTATAATATATATATCAATTATAAAATTTCAAAAAAGAAATTCTATTTCAATCTCTCAATTTCATTAGTGATTTTTCTTTTAGCACTTATTTATGGTTTTATAAAATTTTCATCATATAATTTACCAGCGAAGAAAGTTCGGGTCGGGTTAATTCAGCCAAACATTAATCCCTGGGATAAATGGGCAACAGGAGATTTGAATACATTCCTTAATCTTTATTTAGATTTATCTGAAAAAGCTGTTGAAGATGGAGCAGAGATTTTAATCTGGCCAGAAACTGCAATCCCTGTTTACTTAATGAGCGGAACATACACCACTGTTGTAGATTCTATTTATGGATTTCTTGAGAAGAATAATATTTATCTTTTAACCGGTATGCCCGATTTTCAATATCACAGTAAAGACAATCATCCCGATGATGCAAAGTATAATGAGCATGGTGATTATTATTACACGACTTATAATGCCGTTATGTTGTTGTCTCCACATTCAAGGGAACTTCAGAGATATGGAAAGACAAAATTAGTTCCCTTTGGGGAAAAAGTTCCTTATGCGGATAAAATTCAGTTTCTTGGAAATCTTATAAAATGGGGTGTTGGACTCTCAGGCTGGAATGTTGGGCGCGATACAACAGTTTTTTCTTTACCCTTTCCGGAAAAGAAAAATAGAGTTATTTCTTATTCAGAAAAAGATTCTCTTTTTATAAACGGACTTGTTTGCTATGAATCAATCTTTCCTGATTTTGTGGCACAGTTTGTTGATAAAGGTGCTGGGTTTATTTCAGTTGTTACAAATGACAGCTGGTATGGAAAATTAAGCGGTCCATATCAACATAAAGAATATGCAGCCTTACGTGCAGTTGAAAACAGGCGTACTATTGTTAGAGCAGCAAATGGCGGGATAAGTTGTATAATAAATCCTTTGGGAATAACCGAAACAGAAAGTGAAATGTTTGTAAAAACTTTTGTGGTTGGAGATGTAGTTATTTAAGATGAAGAAACTTTTTTTACAAACAATCCTCTGATTATTCCAATTCTATCATCTGCGTTTTCAATATGGATATTGGGGATATTTATATTGAAAAAAATAAAGGATAAATTTAAGTTGTAACTCTTATGAAAAAGATAATTGATTTAAGAAGCGACACCGTTACCAAACCTTCCGAAGCTATGCGTAAAGCAATGTATGAGGCAGAAGTGGGGGATGATGTTTTTAAAGAGGATCCTACTGTAAACAGACTTGAGGAATATACTGCTGATCTGCTTGGAAAAGAAGCTGCTTTGTTTGTAACAAGCGGAGTGATGGGAAACCAACTTTGTCTTAATGTTTTGACAAATCCCGGCGACGAGGTTATTTGCGAAAAAGATGCTCATATTTTTAATTATGAGTCAGGCTCACCTGCAGCATTAAGCGGCATTCAGCTTCATCCGGTTGATGGAAAGAATGGAGTTATAACTGCTGATCAGGTTGAACCTTTAATCAGACCATCGAGTGCTTATTATATGCCGAGAACAAAAGTAGTTGCGCTTGAAAATACACACAATCGTGCTGGTGGTGCTATCTATCCTTTGGAAAAAATAGTTGAAATGAAGCATCTGGTAAAAAAATATAATCTCTTGTTTCACCTTGATGGTGCAAGAATATGGAATGCATCTGTTGCAACAGGAATTCCTGTTAAAGATTATGGTGTTGATTTTGATTCTATCTCATGTTGCTTCTCAAAAGGACTTGGTGCACCAGTTGGTTCTATTATTGGAGGAACAAAGGAATTTATTAAAGAAGCTTACAGAGTTCGAAAAGCCTGGGGTGGAGGAATGAGGCAATCCGGAATTCTTGCTGCTGCTTGTTTATATGCACTTCAGAATAATATTGATAGACTATCAGAAGATCATGAGAAAGCAAAAATACTTGCTAAAGCGATTAATGATAATCCTAATTTTGAAATAGATATGAATTCTGTTCAGACAAATATTCTAATTTTCAAACCATTGAAGACAAGTGTTGAAGAAGCAATTTATCGGTGTAAAGAAAAAGGTTTACTTTTATTGGTAGGTAGGATTGATTCTTTAAGAGCAATTACACATCTTGATGTGAGTTTTGAAGATATTAATGAATCAATAAAAATTATTAATAATGTCTTTTTATAGATTTACTTTTAAACTCTCAACCCCCTAAAATTCAAATGTAAGTTTAAATTCAGAAGATTAAATAAAATGAGGGTTCTATGCGTAAAATAGTTTTCGATATTGAAACATGTGCATTTCCATTTGAATCACTTTCTGAAAGCCAGCAGGAATATTTGCTTCGTTATGCCGAGAGAGAATCAGATGAAAAAGTAAAAGAATTCAGAGTAGATGAGGCAATAAGATACACGAGTCTCTATCCTTTCACAGCCAAAATAATTTCAATAGGAATTTATGATATTGATAAAGAAAAATCTTACATTTATTATGAAAGCGAACAAACTGAAGAATCAATTTCTGAAAAGAATGTTCATTACAAAGGATTAAATGAACAGGAAATGCTTAATTCATTCTGGAGAATTATTGAGGTTACAGACCAGGTAATAACATTTAACGGAAGGTACTTTGATGTCCCTTTCCTTATGATGCGTTCTGCTTTGAATAAAATAAAGCCAAGTAAAAATCTTGTCTCAAAAAAATATGATTCAACATTTCATATTGACCTTCTGGAACAATTCACTTATTTCGGCTTAACAAGAAAATTTAATCTTGATTTTTACTGCCAGGCTTTTGGAATTGAATCACCAAAAACAAAAGGTATTTCGGGAATGGAAGTAAAAACTCTTTATGAAGCCGGGAGAATAAAAGATATAGCTGTCTACTGTGCAGATGATATTTATGCTACTTACAAGCTATACAAGATATGGAATGAATTTCTGAACGTTTGAACATTATTTTAGTACAGTTTAAGAAACAAGCTTTTCTTTTTGAACTTGCTCTTCCACCTGCTACTCAATGATTAGTGTAATAAGTTGAATCAATCTCTCATTATTGGAATTCCTGGATAATAAAAATTCTTTCATTTCAAACTCTAAGATTTAAGTTTTCACTGGCACAGTTTTAGGCACAACTTACCAAGGTTAAAATCCAAACATAAAAGGAATTTAAATTTTTCATGACAACTGTTATTGACCAGTTTATTACCGGTATTGAAATAAAAGGAAGAATTTCTCCCGAAGTAAAAGAAATTTTAACTCCTGATGCGATACAATTTATTGCTAAGCTACATCTTTTATTTAATCAAAGACGACTTGAATTATTAAAAAGAAGAGAACTCCGACAAAAGGAAATTGATGCAGGAGTAATGCCGAACTTTCTTGAAGAAACGAGGGCGGTAAGAGAAGGTAAATGGACAGTAGCGCCGCTTCCTTATGATTTGCTTGACAGACGTGTTGAAATAACAGGACCAGTTGACCGCAAGATGATAATCAATGCTCTTAATTCGGGAGCTAATGTTTTTATGGCTGATTTTGAAGATTCAAATTCGCCAACCTGGAATAATGTAATTGAGGGGCAGATAAATCTTAAAGATGCTGTTGAAGGAACAATATCCTATATAAATTCTGAAACAGGAAGATTTTATAATCTGAATGAACAAACAGCAGCTCTCATGGTTCGACCGAGAGGCTGGCATCTTGATGAGAAACATTTTCTTATTGATGATGAACCAGTTTCTGCATCGCTATTTGATTTTGGACTCTTCTTCTTTCATAATGCAAAAAATTTAATTGATAAGGGAACCGCTCCGTATTTTTACCTTCCTAAACTGGAAAGCCATCTGGAAGCAAGATTATGGAATGAAGTTTTTATCTTTGCACAGGAAGAGTTCGGTATTCCAACCGGAACAATTAAAGCAACTGTTCTGATCGAAACAATTCTTGCAGCTTTTGAAATGGATGAGATTCTATTTGAGTTAAGAAATCATTCTGCAGGATTGAACTGTGGAAGGTGGGATTACATTTTCAGTATTATAAAGAAATTTAAAAATCATCCAATGTTTATTCTTCCTGATCGTGCACAAGTTACAATGACTTCTCACTGCATGCGTTCATACTCTTTACTTCTTATAAAAACCTGCCATAAAAGAAATGCTCATGCAATAGGTGGAATGGCTGCACAGATCCCGATAAAAGATAACCCGGAAGAAAATATTTCAGCAATGAAAAAAGTAATGGAAGATAAAGAAAGGGAAGCAAGAGATGGACATGACGGCACATGGGTTGCTCATCCAGGTTTAGTTCCACTTGCCGGTAAAATTTTTGATAAATACATGCCAGAACCGCACCAAATAAATAATAAGAGAAACGATGTGAATGTTTCAGCAGATGATCTCCTCACTTTACCAATTGGTTCTATTACACTTGATGGATTAAGAACAAATATGGATGTTGGAATACAGTACATTGAAGCATGGTTAGGAGGCAATGGTTGTGTTCCAATATATAATCTTATGGAAGATGCTGCGACTGCAGAAATATCAAGAACACAGGTGTGGCAGTGGTTAAATAATCCTGATAGTGCACTTGAAGATGGAACGAAAATCAGCGAGGAACTTTATTCATCTTTAATTGAAGAACAATTAATAAAAATTAGAAAAATGGTCGGGGAGGAAAGATTTAACAAAGGTTCATACAGACTTGCTGCAGAGATATTCGATGTACTTGTTAGAGAGAAAGATTTTACGGAATTCCTGACATTTAAAGCTTATGATTTTATCTGAAACAGTGAGTTGTTATTACAAGAAGCAGCACAATTTTAATATGACGTTACCCTTCGCTCTTAATCCTTATTGTTCTCGGGTTAACGCTGCAGCAGGATTAAGAGCACGATTTGGGCAAATAGTATCGGGTTTATTAAAGCAGTGAGAGGGCAAAGACTGTTTTAGTTAGATAAACTTTTAGTTTTAGTCTGCAACTGGCAGGCAGGTTCTCCTTTCTTAAAAGTTTATCACCCGATACGCCTTTTTAGTATAAGAAAAATTCCTTTCTATATACAAAATTTTCTTACCTTTTTATTTCAATTATTTATGCTCTTCTATGGCTAAAATTTAATCATTATATTTACTCATAGCTTTTAATAAAACATTAGTTATCCAAAGAATTAATTTCTAAGAGTAATGGAAGATCCTCTTAATAGGTAAGAGTAAGATTATGATTACGACTAAGAAAAACTTTAAACCAAAAGGAATCAATGCAAGAAGTATTAACAAAACAGGAACCAGAAGTAACTCTGAATTTAGCACTTGATCATGGCTTAACTGAAGATGAATTTGAAAAAATAAAAAAGATACTTGGTAGAGTTCCAACTTTTACGGAGCTTGGAATTTTTAGTGTAATGTGGAGTGAACATTGCAGCTACAAAAACTCAATTGGTTTATTAAAAACCTTACCAAGAAGCGGCAGAAAACTTTTAGTCGGTGCAGGGGAAGAAAATGCGGGCCTAATTGATATTGGCGATGGACTTGCCGTTGCTTTTAAAATAGAAAGCCACAATCATCCTTCTGCTGTAGAGCCTTATCAAGGTGCAGCTACGGGTGTTGGCGGAATTATGAGAGATGTTTTTACAATGGGTGCCCGTCCAATTGCTTCTTTAAATTCACTTCGGTTTGGTTCTCTTAAAAATACAAGGACAAGATTTCTTTTTGAAGGAGTTGTAAAAGGAATAGGAGATTATGGAAACAGTTTTGGTGTTCCAACTGTTGCAGGAGAAGTTTATTTTGATGAATCATACCAGGATAATCCTCTTGTTAATGCAATGGCTGTTGGAATTGTTAAAAAGGAAAATATTGCAAGTGCAATTGCTAAAGGTAATAGCAATTCTGTTATGATTGTTGGTTCATCAACAGGAAGAGATGGAATTCATGGTGCTACTTTTGCTTCTGAAGAAATTTCTGAAAAGTCAGAATCGAAACGCCCTTCGGTGCAGGTTGGAGATCCTTTTACAGAAAAACTTTTACTTGAAGCTTCTCTTGAAATTATTAGAAATGGCTGGCTTATCGGGATACAGGATATGGGTGCTGCAGGAATTGCCTGTTCAACAAGTGAGATGAGTGCAAAAGGGGAATCAGGAATGACTGTTGATCTTGATAAAGTTCCATTGAGAGAAAAATATATGACAGCTTATGAAATTATGCTTTCTGAAAGCCAGGAAAGAATGTTGTGTATTGTTAAAGCAGGTTATGAAGATGAAGTAAAAGGAGTTTTTGAAAAATGGGATCTTCATTGTGAAATTGTTGGCGAAGTTACCGATGAACCATTACTTAAAATTTACCAGGATGGTGAATTGAAAGCTGAAATTCCTCCTTATGAATTAGTACTTGGAGGAGGAGCCCCTGTTTATATTCGCGAGGCTAAAGAACCGGCTTATCTTAAATCAATAAGAGAATTTAATTTTTCTTCTCTTCCTGAACCAAAAAATCTAACTGAAGTTTTTGAAAAAGTTTTTTCTTCTCCTAATATTGCTTCAAAGAGATGGGTATATGAGCAATATGATTCTATGGTAAGAACAAATACAATTGTTGGTCCGGGATGCGATGCTGCTGTTGTTCTTATAAAAGATACTGACAAAGCTTTGGTAATGAAAACAGATTGCAACGGAAGATATGTTTATCTTAATCCTAAAGAAGGAACCAAGATTGCGGTTGCAGAAGCTGCAAGAAATATT
>CAZECH010000096.1:0-9114 GCA_964510675.1 uncultured Ignavibacteriaceae bacterium | reverse complement strand
AGCCGGAAGAATAATGGCAATCCGCAGAATGGGGAAAGCTTCATTTACTCACATACAGGATGAAAAAGGAAAAATACAGGTCTATCTCAAGAAAGATGAACTTGGTGATATTTATGATGCTTTCAGGTTAATGGATATTGGAGATATAATTGGTGTGGAAGGATTTGTATTTAAAACAAAAACAGGAGAAATTTCTGTTCATGCAGCTTCACTTAAGCTTCTTACAAAATCATTAAAACCTTTACCTATACCAAAAGAAACAAAAGATGAACAGGGCAACAAAGTTATTCATGATCAGTTTGTTGATAAGGAATTGAGATACAGGCAGCGTTATGTAGATCTTGTTGTTAATCCCCAGGTAAAAGAAGTTTTTATTAAGAGAAGTAAAATTGTTACTTCAATACGTTCTTTCCTTGATTCAAATGGATATCTTGAGGTTGAGACTCCTGTTTTACAGCCGATTTATGGAGGTGCTGCGGCAAAACCTTTTGTAACTCATCATAATGCTCTCGATACAAAACTTTATCTTCGTATTGCTGATGAGCTTTATTTAAAAAGATTAATAGTTGGTGGCTTTAATGGAGTATATGAAATAAGTAAAGATTTTCGTAATGAAGGAATGGATAGAACCCATAATCCTGAATTTACTATGCTGGAACTTTATGTTTCTTATAAGGATTATGAATGGATGATGAATTGTGTTGAAGAAATGCTCGAAAAAGTTTGTCTTGATGTTAACGGCAAACTTGAAATTACCTGTGAAGGGAATGAAATTAATTTCACACGACCATGGAAAAGAATTTCTATGGTTGAAATATTAAAAGAAAAAACAGGATTAGATATTCTTACAGCAACAGATAATGAATTAAAAGAATATTCAAAACAAAATGGAATTGAATTGAAGCAAGGTAAGCCAAAACAAATTGATGAGATATTCAGTGCTCTTGTACAACCAAAGCTTATTCAACCCACATTTATAGTTGATTATCCTATTGAGCTTTCTCCTCTTGCGAAAAAGCATAGATCAAAACCAGGATTAGTAGAAAGATTTGAAGGTTATGTTGGCGGAAGAGAAATCTGCAATGCATTCAGCGAATTGAATGATCCGATTGACCAAAGAAAAAGATTTGAAGGACAAGCTGAATTAAAAGAAGAAGGAGATGAAGAAGCTCACCAGGTTGATGAAGATTTCCTAAAAGCACTTGAGTATGGTATGCCGCCTACCGCAGGTTTAGGAGTTGGAATTGACAGGCTTGCAATGCTTCTTACTGATCAATCATCAATCAGAGATGTAATATTCTTTCCTCAGATGAAACCCGAAGTAAAAAACTGACGGGAGAAAGCAAAGTGCCTAACATAACTCAAATTGTTCGTCTATTTTTTTATTTCATAAAGTATTGAGTTATGAAAAATTTAAAGGCATTATTGATTTGCTGTTCTTTATTCTGTTCAATTTCCATTTCTCAAACAAATTCATTTCAGCCGGACAGCAATTCAGAATTTGAAACCCTAAAATTTGATTTAAGAAAAAATGAACTTAACAATGCATTCCAGTTAAAAACTTTAAACTTACCGGAAACTGAATTCGATCCTTTACAAAAAAGAATAAATTACCCTGTTTTGTATGGAATGGGTGCTGTTTACTTTGGAGCCGGTTTAGCTGTGCATATCTATAAAAGAAATACGTGGTGGAAAGACGACAGAACAAGTTTTCACTTTCAGAATGACTGGCCTTATGCACTTTGGTTCGATAAGATAGGGCATTTCTTTGGTGGGAATATTCTTGTTCATACTTTTTCTGCAGGGTTTGAAGCTGCCGATGTGCAAACAGAACAGGCTATGTTATATTCAACGGCTATGGCAATTGGTTTTCAAATGTATGTTGAAATTGAGGATGGATTTGGTGCCAATTGGGGATTTAGTCCCGGCGATGCAATTGCAAATACTTTAGGTACTGGTTATGCACTTGCACAATATTATTTCCCTTACCTTCAGAATTTTCAATTCAAATACAGTTACTATCCTTCAGCCAAACTGAGGAATGGCGAACATAAAGGGAATGTATTTGATGATTACGAGGGACAAAAACATTGGTTAACTTTCAGGATGAAAAATCTTTTACCAGGTAATATTTCCGAGATATGGCCTGCATATTTAAATCTTGCAGTTGGAATGGGAGTTAAGAATCTTGATGGTATGGGAGGTGGAAGAAGAGAAATTTATATTGGTTTGGATTTTAATGTTCTGGAGCTTCCATTAGAAGGGAAGTTTGGCAATTTTATTAAAAATACCTTGAACTATATTCACTTGCCGATGCCGGGATTGAGAATCTCTCCCGACTCAGCATTTTTTGTTTTTTTATTCTGAGGAATATTTTGAAATACAGTATAATCATCCCAACTCTCAACGAAGAAAAATTACTCCCGAATTTACTTAACCAGTTGAATAATATTTCTTTAAAAGAAAAATATGATTACGAAATAATTATATCCGATGGAGGAAGCATTGACAAAACAATTGAACTTGCTCTTTGCAGATCTGATGTTGTAAAAGTTCATACAGGCAAGGAGAGACAAAACATTGCTAAAGGAAGAAACGAAGGAGCTAAATTTGCCAAAGGAGAAATTTTAGTTTTTTTGAACGGAGATGTTAAATTATCAGATACAGAAAAGTTTTTTTATTTTATCGAAAATAATTTTGTTAAAACAGATTTCATCGCAATGACTTGTATAGTTAAAGTATTTAAAGAAGAAGAAAAATTTTCGGATATTCTTTTTCACTCTATTTATAATACATATTTTTATATACTGAATTTACTCGGTGTAGGAATGGGTAGAGGTGAATGCCAGGTGATTAAGAAAAAATATTTTGAATTGGTAAATGGAAATAATGAAGTTCTGGATGCAGGAGAAGATTTTGATTTATTCAAGAGAATTAGAAAGCATGGAAAAATTTTATTTGCAAAAGATATTTGTATTTATGAATCTCCAAGAAGGTACAGGAAACTCGGTTACAGTGGTGTTACATGGTCATGGATTAAAAATTCAATCTCCATAATATTCAGGAATAAGTCTTTATCAAAAGAATGGGAACAAGTAAGATAATGGAAGATGGAAAATGGAAGATGGAAAATGGAAGATGGAAGATTTTTATTTCAAAAAAAATTATTCTTCTTTTTTTTACATTCACATCACTTCTCTTTGCCCAGGCTGAATATGTTTTTGTTGATAATCCGGTTTATGATTTTCTGAACAGGATGGAAACTTTGAAATTGATTGAGCATTATAATCCTTTTGAACTTCCTAAAAGCAGGGGAGAGATTGGTAAATTCCTTAAAGAAGTTATAAAGAATGAAGAAAAACTTGATGAGATTGATAAGAAAATATTGGAAGATTTAAAGGTTGAATTCGAATATGAAGTTTTTGGAACATTGAATTCGTCTGAAGTTATAATTGGAGAAGGTTCTTACAATCTTTTTTCACAGAATGAAAAATATTTATTCTTATATAATGATGAAAACAGAGCAAACATTTTTATTAATTTGATTTCACAGGGAGAAATAATTAATAGAAATAATTCTTCTGTCGATATCAATTCATCATCTTCACTTGGTTTTTATGGTGGTGAAATAAGAGGAACAATTCTTAATAAGTTTGGTTTATTTCTAAGAGGATACCAGGGACAGGTTTTTGGCAATAAAGAAACAGCAAGGTTAAAGAAAGAAGTAAATTACAATTTTAAATATAACCTGGAACCGGGTGAAGGATACTTTGATGAAACTTATGGTTATATGTCAGCTGATTTTGATCTGCTTAAATTAAAATTTGGAAGAGACAGGTTGATGATTGGACATGGCAAATTAAAACCTTTGATCGCAGATAATTCACCAATGTTCGATTACCTTTCATTAAACATAAATTATGATTTCTTAAACTTTTCTTTTTTTCATGGAAAGCTTTTAGGTAATTCATCTTTCTTTCCAGATATTATTTCCGGTGGTGAAAATATTATTGAAGAAAAATACATTGGCTACCACAGACTTGGTTTTGATTTTTCTCCAAGCCTGAGTTTAGGCGCAGGTGAAATGATTATTTATGGTGAGAGGGGAATTGATTTGTCATATCTTAATCCTTTTACATTTTACAAATCTGTTGAGCACTCAAACCAGGATCGCGACAACGCAATGCTCTTCTTTGATATAAATATCAAACCTGTCTGCGGATTAAAATTATTTACAACTCTTTTAATAGATGATATCTCTCTTGGTAAAATCGGATCCAACTGGTATGGAAACCAAACAATGCTTCATGCTGGAATTTTTTCAAGTAATCTTTATAAATTAATTCCAGTTGATATCAGTCTCGAATACATCAGAGTTGAACCTTATACTTTTACTCACCGGCTATCAAGAAATAACTTTACTCACAATGGTTTTAACATTGGTGAAGATTTGCATCCCAATAGTGAATTGTTTTTTACGCAGATAAATTATAGGTTTAATCATCGTTTAAGTTGTTCGGCATTCTTTAATTTTATGATTCATAGTGCTAATCCATTAAATGAAGATGGAACTGTAAAAGAAAATGTAGGTGGTAATATAAATTTAGGGCACAGAGTCAGTGATTCAGAATCTGTAAATTTTTTAGATGGAGATATTGAATACTTGAGAAGATTTTCATTTGAAGTATTGTTTGAACCATTTAACCAGATAAATTTTTCTTTAATGATAAATTATATAAACAACTCGCTTCAGAATTCTGTAAAGTATAAGGAAACACAAATGTTTTTTACAGTAGGCGCAAGAATATAAAGGAGAAAATGATGTTCAAAAATTTGAAATTCCCACTCATTGCTGTTGTGTTAACAATAGGAATTGTTCTGGGTACGCAGATTGAAAAAGTTTTTTCTGACGATAACCTGAGAAACAGCATCATTAAATTCAATGATGTTCTTACTTTTACTGAAAAATATTATGTGGAGGAAGTTGATACACAGCAGCTTGTAGAAGCAGCAATAAATGGAATGTTAAATAAACTCGATCCTCATTCAGTTTATATTTCTGCAAGCCAGCTCCAGTCTGTTGAAGAAAACTTCAGAGGAGATTTTGAAGGAATAGGAATTGAGTTCCAGGTTGTGAATGATACTTTGACTGTTGTTTCACCGATAAGCGGTGGGCCAAGTGAAGAGCTTGGAATTCAGTCCGGTGACAGGATAATTAAAATCGATGGTAAAGAAGCTCTTGGCTTTACTAATGATGAAGTGAGAAATAAGCTTAGAGGAAAGAAAGGAACTAAAGTTAATGTAACAATTCTTAGACTGGGAGTTAAAGATCCTATCGAATATGAAATAACCCGGGATAAAATCCCTATCTATTCTGTTGATACATATTTTATGCTCGATAATAAAACCGGGTATGTAAGTGTATCAAGATTTTCCGAAACGACTTATAATGAATTGGTTGGTGCGCTTGATGATCTTAATAAAAAAGGAATGAATCAATTGGTACTTGACCTAAGAGGTAATCCCGGTGGTTATTTAAATCAGGCTTTCCAGATTGCAGATCTTTTTGTTGATGGAGAAAAGAAGATTGTTTATACAAAAGGCAGGAGATCTGAGTTTAATGAAGATTATTATGCATCAAAACCCTCACAGTTTGAAAAAATACCACTTGTGATTCTGGTTAACCAGGGAAGCGCTTCAGCAAGTGAGATTGTTGCAGGTGCAGTTCAGGATTGGGATCGTGGACTTATTGTTGGTGAAACTACTTTTGGAAAAGGACTTGTTCAAAGACAGTTTGATCTTCCGGATAATTCTGCATTGAGATTAACCATATCGGAATATTATACTCCTTCAGGAAGATTAATACAAAGAGACTATAAGCATAAAAAAGACAAGGATGAATATTATTCTGAAGTTCGGGACAGAGAAGAAGTTGAAGGAGATAATATAGAACATAATGTTGAAACTGATTCTACCAAACCTGTTTTTAAAACTAGCGGCGGAAGAGTAGTTTATGGCGGCGGTGGTATTACTCCTGATTACATTATTAAATCCGGTAGCATTACTGAATACACTACAAATCTTTTAAGAAACAATATTTTTTACCAGTTTGTTTTATCTTATTTGGATCAGCATTCTTCAGAAGTTAAAAATAAGTTTGGGGATGATCTTAAGAAATTCAGGGATAATTTTATTGTTGATGATCAAATGAAAGAGAACTTTATATCATTCGCCAAATTAAAAGGTGTTGAATATAATTCTGAGGATTTTGGAAAAGATGGCGAATACATTTTAGCAAGATTGAAGGCACAGGTTGCAAGGAATTTCTGGAAGAATGAAGGATGGTTCTCAGTTCTGTTAAATACAGATAACCAGGTTTCTAAAGCTGTTACTCTTTTTAATGAAGCTAAAGATTTAGCAAAGTTAAAATGAAATTTACTTATGCGATTCTACTGATCTTTGTTTTTTTATCGTTGAGTTTAACTTCATTTAAAAGTAAAGCAGGAACTGAAATAGAATTTTTAATTCCTGCTAATAAATCACTTTCTGTAGGTGAAGAACTTACTTATGTAGTAAGTTATTCTTTAGCGGACCTTGGTGAAGTAAAAATAAAAATCCGCGATAAAAAAGTCATTGATGGAAAAACTTATTACAGCACAATTGCCTATATAGATTCTTATTCCGGGGTTCCATTCGTTAATCTTCATCAGACTTATGAAAGTAATGTGACCAGTGATTATTACTCTCATTATTTTCGCGGAGTTAATAAAGAAGAAAAACCATATACTTATACAGAATATTTTTTTAACTACAATAACAACAAAGTGAGAGTAAAAAAAGGGAGGTTCAATCCTGCTAAAGTCTGGACAGACAGTATTGGCTCTATAGATAAATTATACCAGGATGGCTTATCAATTTTCTATTATGCAAGAATGAACAGCGGACAAAATAAATCTGTAGATGTTCCTTGTCTTGTCACTGAAAAAAAAGTTGTGACAAAAATTAACTTCTATAAAGAAGTTGTCGATGCATCAATTGATGCAGTTGATTATGATATTGAATGTGTGCGGCTTGATGGCGAAATGGATTTTATCAGCATCTTTGGCTTAACAGGATATTTTGAAGGATGGTTTACAAATGATGAAGCATCAATTCCTGTTGTAGCAAAAATGAAAGTAATAATAGGGAACATAAGACTTGAACTTGTAAAGTGGAAAAGAGAAGGTTGGAAACCGCCAAAATTTAAAGGGTAGGAAGAATAGTAATATTCTTAGTGAGGATTTACTGTTGATTTTGGGAGTAAAAAAATGAAAACACTCTATATATTTTTAATGATACTTGCTTTATACAATCTCAACTTGTTTGCCCAGCATTATATTGGACAGGATAAAATAGACGAGTTAAAAGAAAGCACAAAATCTTCTGATAGAGTATGGGGCTCTAAGAGTACAAATTACGAAGTTTATCTTGGAGTAGCGGAAAAAACTGACGGTTATGTCTCAGGCGTTATGATTGGTTTTGATAGACTAAAATATTCCAGGGGGGAAACTGTAACTTTAACTTTTAAAAGAACAGGTGCTAATTCAAGAGTAGAAGATGAGCAAATATTTATTTCAGGAGGAATTGGTGATTTAACAGGTGACGGTTTTGAAGTTGAAAGATTAAAGGAAGGATATTATTATTTTAAAATAAAACAAAATGAAGAAAAAAAGATTTTTATCAAACTGAGAGATAAAAATCAATCTATGGATAAAATACATTTTGGAATAGGCAGATTAGCTTTTGCACATGAAAGCAGAGTCTATGTCTTTACCTTTCCTCCTGCTAAGAATGGAAAGGAAAAATCGCCAGTAAAGCCGGAATGGAGATATTATAATCAAAACAATGATCAGAATAATGGAACAAAAGATTTTTACTTACACAGACAAAATCCATCAAATATCATCTAACATTTTCCTCGCACCCGGTGTTAAAATAATTGGCAATGTAGAAATTGAAGAATTTTCAACCATTTGGTTCAATTCTGTTATTAGGGGAGATGTTAATTATATCCGCATTAGTAGCCTTACCAATATCCAGGATAATTCCGTACTTCATGTTACTGGCAAAAATCCACTAATTATAGGTAATAAAGTTACAGTCGGACACTCAGTTGTGCTTCATGTTTGTACTATTATGGATTTATCTCTTACAGGAATTGGCGGTATAGTTCTTGATTCAGTTGTCGTAGAAGAAAAATCAATGGTTGCCGCAGGTTCGGTTGTTAAACCGGGTTTTGTTGTACTATCGGGATAATTAGTTGCAGGTATTCCTGCTAATATAATATGCGATCTTACAGATGATGAAATGATAGAGTTTGAGAATTCGGCACTAAGGTATAAAAAATATGCTGAAGCTTCTTTTAACTCTATAAAAAACCAGGACAGATAGTGATAAAAAATCTATCTGTAAATGTTCTTAAAGATTCTGAGGTTGATAAAAGATTTATTCATAATATCGTAAAAGAATTAAAGAATGAACTTGAGTTCGAGTTATCCGGTATTCAAATTAATTTTGTAAACAGTGCAGAGATAATGAGAATCAATAAAATATATCTTAATCACAATTATTCCACAGATATAATCACTTTTGATTATTCAGGATCACAAAAAATGCTTGATGGTGAAATCTACATCTCTATTGAAGATGCTGCATTTAATGCAAAGAAATTTGGAGTGAAGCTAAAAGAAGAAATTATGAGGCTTGTTATTCACGGATTTTTACATCTTCTCGGGTTCAATGACAAATCGCAAAAAGATAAAATTGTGATGAAGGAAATTGAAAACAAGTTATTTAATAAATATAGATTAGTAATTATTTAGGTTAAGAAATGATGAGAGAAATTGCGAAAGTGCTGGAAGAAGTAATAAACAATCTGAATTCTGAGCCTGCGGAAAAAACGCCTGGAACTGCCGGCGGCCATAATGTCATCGAACAACGCCATATCACTTCCGGATGCTTGCTCCATGGCCAACCGCTCTTGCTCGGCTTGGGCTTTTAACAAAGCCATGGAGGCTTGAGAGGCGGCAAGCCTATCTTCGTCGGGTTCGGGAATCGGTGATGTAACGGGAGCCA
>CAZECH010000095.1:0-9202 GCA_964510675.1 uncultured Ignavibacteriaceae bacterium | reverse complement strand
AACCTGCACCAACTGATACAAACCTGTTTTGATTTTCTCTGAAGATTGTAGGAGCCGCTTCCTCCTCTTTTATTTCAGCAACTTCATTAAGTGAAATCATTTCTCCTGTTGGTAATGGAATCTGGATTCTTTCAAGAGATTCTTTTTGATCTCTGAATCTTTTAGCAAACTGAACTCTTATATCATATTCGTCTCCCTCTTCACGTAATCTTGATACAACTGTTCCCTGAATTGCAGTTGAAATATTTGAAGCAACCTGTAATGTTGTTAGATGGAAGGTATTAAGCATATCATAGTTAAGATGAACCTGCAGTTCAGGTGTTGTTTCCTTTATATTAATACCTATATCAACAAAACCTTCTATATTTTGCATTTTCCCTTTTATTTCATCCGCAATTTTCAATCCGCCGTCAATATCAAATCCTATAATTTTTACTTCGATTGCTTTTTCAGTACTAAAGCCGCCCCCTTCCTGGAATAAGTAAGTAATTCCCGGAATTTTATCGAGTCTTTCTCTCATTAAATCAGAAATTTCAAACTGGCTTCTCTCTCTTTCATTTACAGGTTTTAGTTTTATAAATGATTCGACTGTACTTTCAGTTGTGCCGAATGCCCCTATCCCTTCTCTTGTACCAAACATAAAAGAAACATTTTCCAGCTCTTCAGGTTTAATAACATCTTTTACAATATCTTCCAGCTGATAAGCAATTACTCTGGTTTTTTCAATCGGATTTCCGGAAGGTGCTTCAACAATAAGATTTATAAAACCCTGATCTGTTTTTGGCATAAACTCACCACCCGCCAGTGAAGCAAGAATAATCGAAAAAACGAACATACCAAGTACAACTGCTAAAACAGTTTTCTTCCTTCCGAGTGCCCACATTAATAATTTATGATATTTGGAAGTAAGCTTTTCAATATTATTTCCAAGTTTTCTTTTAAACCGGTCGAACCTGCTATCAGAATCATGCCTTTCAAGTTTAAGAAAATTTGAGGCCATCATTGGAACAAGTGTAAGGGCAACAATAAGTGAAACAACCAAACTGAAAGTAATAGTAAGAACCATATCCTTAAATAACTGTCCTGTTATATTCGGCACAAACAAGACAGGCAAGAAAACTGCTATAGTAGTTAATGTTGATGAAGTAATTGCCATACCAACTTCCGAAGCTCCGACATCAGCAGAATCAGCCCTGCTTTTATCCATTTCATGGTGCCTGAAAATATTTTCAAGTACAACAATGGAATTGTCTACAAGCATACCTATTGCCAGCGCAAGACCTGCCATTGAAATAATGTTTAGTGTAATGTTGCTTGCATAAAGAACAGCAAAAGTTGCAACAACAGAGATAGGCATTGAAATACCCATGATAATGCTGCCGCGCAGGTTTCGCAGGAACAGGTAGATTATAATAAAAGCTAAGATGAAAGCAATTACTGCCGTATTTCTCAGATTATTTACAGAACTGGTAATAAAGTCAGCCTGAGCCCAGATTGCATTTATATTAGTTCCCTGGGGAAGCCGTTTCAGCATTTCAGGTATTTCAGTTCTGACATAATCAGTTGTTTGTACAGTATTGGCATCTGACTGCTTATTTACAATTATCATTATGCCTTCGCCAAAATCAGCTCGGACCTCAGTTGAAGATTCTTTAAAACCATCTTCTACATTTGCTACATCATCAACATAAATAGCTTTGCCATTACGAATTGCAACTGTTGTTTTCTTTATCTGATCAAGGGAAGTGTACTCACTCATTAAAGTCAACTGGAAAGTTTTTTCATTAGTTTTTAAAGAACCTCCCGGCTGTATGCCTCTTCCCGTTTGAAGAGCCATAGCAACTTCGCGGGGAGAAATATTAAAAGCAGATAATTGTGTAGGATCCAGATAGACATTTATCTGTCTCTCAAGTCCTCCCATAGTAGCCACTGAAGCAACACCGGAAATTCTTTCAAGCATAGGTTCAATTCTGTCCTCTGCAAGATTTCTTAATTCTGATTGCCCCAGATATGGAGAGCTTAAGCTTAAAAACATTATGGGGCTCATTGAAGGATCGAAGACAAAGACCAGAGGATCACTGGCTTCATCGGGTAGCATATCCTGCACAAAGTCAATATTTTTTCTTACATCTACTTCCGCCTGGTTCATATCGGTTCCGTATTTAAATTCAAGTGTAATAACAGATCCGCCGGTAAATGACTGTGAATTTACCTTCTCAATATTTTTTACAGATGATATTGCTTCTTCAAGCGGACGGGTAACTGTGTTTTCAATATCCTGTGGACCAACACCCTGATAATTTGTTATTACACCGGCAATTGGGAACTGTATATCCTGGAAGAAATCTATTTTTAATTGTGTGAATGCAAAAAAACTGAATGCCAGAATAATTGCATAAAACATCAATAATGTTATGCGTCTTTTAATTGAAAATTGTGATATCAACATAAAACAAAAAATCCTTAATCTATAATGTTTACTTTTTGATCTTCCTGTACAATGTTATTTCCAACTATAATAACTTTATCATTAAAATTTATTCCTCCGGTTATCTCTGCACGCGAATTACTAATCAACCCGACCTGAACTTCTTTCATTTTTGCTCTTTGATTTTCAACTACAAAGAGGAAATATTTTTTTGCAGTTTCCTGTGTTCCCGTTTGTTTATTGATTTGAACCTCGGTTTGACTTAACAGGGCTGTTTCCGGAACAACAATAGATTGTTCAACTGAAACTGTTGGAATCATAAACTCGCCATACATTCCGGATTTTATACGGTCATCAGCGTTTGTAATTAATACTTCAACTTCAAGAGTTTTAGAAACAGGATCAACAGCCTGATCAATTGAAGTTACTCTTCCTTTATAAGTTTTACCCGGAATAGATGGTATTGAAACCGCAACTTCCTTTCCTCTTTTAATAAGATTTATATCCCTGCTTGCTACTCTCATTTTTGATTTCATTGTTGAAGGATCAATAATCTGTGCAAGCTGCTGACCGGCAGGAACCATTTGATTCAGCTCAACATAAACTGCAGCAACAACTCCGCTGAATGGAGCTTTGATAACACTATTCTCAAACTGTTCTAACGCCTGCTGAAACTGTGCCCGGGCTGCTTCAAGTGCTGAGGTGGCTGCTTTTAACTGAGTAGAAGCCTGTTCAAACTGCTGCGTACTAACTGCACGCTGATCATACAATCTTTCTATTCTTTTAAAATTCTGTTCAGCAAGTTCAAACTGTGCTTCAGCATTTGATACATTGGCTTTGGCCGCATCAACACCCTGAGATAAGACTGCATTATACTGTCTAGCAATTAATTGATTTGTATTTACACGGTTTCCGGGTTTTACATAAAGCTCTTCAATCCGTTCAGAAATTTTGCTGAATAAAACCTGATCTTTCCCCGCGCTGATTGTTCCGGTTAACTTTAAATATTGTGTAAGAGATTCAGGCTGCACATTATATACTTTTACGGGAACCATCGCTTCTTCCTGCTGATTAGTTTCATTGCTGCAGCCTGTAAATGATAAGAAAATGATTGTCAATAAAAACAAACTCAGATTTTTTACTATATTCTTCATATTAATTCCAGATGATATTTATTTTTCCAATTGATTTAAGTAATTGTAACTGATTAACATTATAATTATAAATTCCCTGAAGATACTGGACCTGGCTGTTGTTATAAATCAGTTGTGCATTTAACACATCAAGCTGAGTGCTCATCCCTTCACTATATAAAAGATTAGATAATCTTAAACTTTCTTTTGATTGTTTTACAACTTCCTCAAGACTCTTCAGATTTTTAACAGATTCATTAAACCTGTAAAAATTCTGTTCTACTTCAAATGATACTTGTGTTTCTGTCTGTCGCTGAAGCAAACTCATCTGATCAGTTCTTAGCTTTGCAAGCTGATAATCAATAAATCTTCTGCCGCCTTCAAACAATGGCCAGGCTATAGATAATGTTAAAGCTTTAGACCTTGTATAATCCTTCCAAGGAATATTATCATCATCTGAAAAAGCCTGATACTGTAAATTTGCTGATAACGCAATGGTTGGTAGGAAAGAAGAAAAAACCACTCTTTCACTTTCGTTTGAAGCATCGAGCTGATGAGTAATTGATTTTAATTCATTCCTGTTCTGAAGAGATAAATTTTTATATTCATTCAATCCTATTCCTTTTAAATTGTCAAGAAAATCCTTTGTAGTCAGGGAATCCGTAACAACAACTGAATCTTCCAGGGGAATATCCAGCAGCATCTTAAGATTTTGATAAGATAAAATCCGGTTTGATTCAGCACTTTCAAGCTGCGGAATTGTTGAATAATACTGGGCTCGTGCACGCTGCAAATCGAGTTGTGTTGCTGTTCCTTCATCATAAAATGACTGCACCTGTTTTAAATTTGATTCTGCAACTTCAACTGCTTCATGTGCGGAAGTGCTTAATTCATTTGACAGGATAATACCATAATATGCCTGCAGAGCCTGGAGTACAACATCTTCTTCTTTTCCTTTAAGTTCTTCACTCAAAGATTTTCGAAGATAATTTTGAGTCTTTATATTGAAAAATCTTGATCCACCCGTAAACAATGGCAGAGTAGCATCAATGGAATGCTGAAAGGTATATTTTGTACCAATTGTGAATTGCTGTCCCATAAAAACAATAGTAGGCAATTCAATATTATAGACGCCAACTCCCTGATAATTTATTGAAGGCAAAAAATTTGAATAAGCACGCCATACTTCGAGATCTTGTGCTTCATATTCAAGCTGTTTCGATTTAATTATGAGATTGTCATTTAAAGATTTTCCAACAACATCATTCCAGGACAAATAGATTATATCTCTTTGCTGTGCATATAAGGAAGTAGAAAATAAGATCAGAAGCATAAGATATCTGAACATAAAAATTACTCCGATTATTTTTTCTTTGTAAGGAATTGAGATTTCCAGAAATCAAAATATTTTTTAAGATTATCTTTTAACGGCTTTATATTATTAAATAGAACACTCTGTGCAATGAAAACACCCCAAGGTGCTGTAAGGCTATAAGCAAGCATTTCAGGGTCAATATCTTTATTGAAATATTTCTCCTTTATTCCTTTAGTAAATATTGAATTTATTAATTCCATTATTTCTTTGGTTTTTTTGCTGCTCAGGCTTTTTATTTTTTCAGGAAGTGGAGATAACTGTACGTGTGCAGAAATTCTGATAAGATATGGATAAGCATTAGTATAGTTTACATAAACATTATAAAGCCCAACAAGATTTTCCTCAAAAGAAGAATCAGCCTTTATATATTTATCAATCAATTCTTTAAAACGGAGATGTCCTTCTTTAATTAATTCAGCCAGGACATCTTCCTTATCTTTAAAGTAATAGTAGAGAACCGGTTTGGTCACACCTGCAGCTTCACAAATTTCCCTTACAGAAACATTATGATATCCCTGGGTTGATACTAACTCTGCCGCAGCCATCAATACTTTTAACTTTGTATCCTGTATATCCATATCAATTCCTATAAAATATACTTACCGGTAGGTAAGTTACAAATATTTTAAGAAATATAGAAGTTAATTTTAAACATTTTTTAAAATAGTTTTTCTTTATTATGTATATCTGAGTTATTTTGTTCTGATAAGAAATATTGTTTTTCTGAAATATATAGAAACCTTTTTTTATGATTAGCAGTGATTATTTAATTATTGGAAGCGGGCTTGCGGGACTTTATGCAGCTTATCATGCTTCAAAATATGGTTCGGTCTCTTTGCTTACAAAGCATTCTCTCCAGACAAGCAGCACATATTGGGCACAGGGCGGAATAGCAAGTGCAATTGATGAAGAAGACTCACCGGAAATTCATTTTGATGATACAATAAAAGCCGGCAGAGGTTTATGCAATGAAGATGCTGTTCGGATATTAGTTAATGAAGGACCCGACAGGATTCATGAATTAATCTCCGGAGGATTAACATTTGATAAATCCGGGAATGAATTTGCTCTCGGATTGGAAGGCGGGCATTCCAGACGTAGAATTCTTCATCTTGGTGGAAATGAAACAGGCAGGTTCATTGTTGAATTTCTTATTAACACTATAAAAGATTCAAAAAATATTATAGTATATGAAGATTTTCTTGTTCATAAATTAATAATTGAAGATAACAAATGTTCCGGATGTCTTGCTTATAATTGGAAAGAAAAAACAGATTATAGTTTCTTTTCAAAAGTAACCTTAATTGCATCGGGGGGTGCTGCGGGAATTTATAAAAGAAGCACAAACCCTCATTCATCAATTGGTGATGGAGTAACATTAGCTTATAATGCAGGAATAGAAGTTGTGAATATGGAATTCATTCAGTTTCATCCAACTGCATTTTATTCAGAAACGGGAAATACATTTCTCATAAGTGAAGCAGTAAGAGGAGAAGGAGGTTACCTATTAAATAAAAATGGTGAAAGGTTTATGAAGGATTTTCATGAATCTGCCGAATTGGCTCCCAGAGATGTTGTATCAAAAGGTATTTTTGAAATTATGAAAGAAGAGAATTCGGATCATGTATTTTTAACGCTTGCTCATCTGAATAAAGAAAAAATTAAAACAAGATTTAAAAACATTTATGAAAGCGCTCTTAAATATAATATTGATATAACTACCGATTTAATTCCTGTTGCACCTGCGGCTCATTATATGATCGGAGGAATAAATACTGACTTAAATGGAGAAACGACCATAGAAGGAATTTATGCAAGCGGGGAAGTTGCTTACACTGGAGTTCATGGTGCAAACAGGCTCGCAAGTAATTCTCTGCTAGAGTGTCTGGTTTTTAGTTACAGGGCAATTGAAGATTCAAAAAAATATCTTAATAAAGAAAACATAACCGGTAAAATCATAAAAGAAAAATACACTGTAGATATTGAGAAGAACTCTTCCTACTTAGTTTTAAAGAATGAGATTCTTAAAATTATGAACCGTAATGTTGGAATTATCAGAACCAAAGAATTTCTTGAAGAAGCTTTTAATCTTCTAAATCAAATAGATAAGAACTGGAATTATAAAGTAAATGAATATTATTCCGACAGACTAAAAAGTTTAAAAACCGTTTCTTTACAAATTATAAATGGAGCAATTTTAAGAGAAGAGACAAGAGGCAGCCACATACGAATTGATTTTCCCGAAGAGAGTGAATTTCCATACCACATTTATCAATCTATCACAAGCGGAATTATTAAGAGAGAAAAAATTGGAACCGAATGATTCTCATATAAACAAATTGATTGAACTTGCTATTGAAGAGGATATTGGAAAAGGTGATATTACTTCAAACGCAATTATTCCTTCAAATAAGATTAAAGAAGCTGCATTTATTGCCAAGCAGGATGGAATTATTGCAGGACTTGATATTGCTAAAATGGTTATGATGAAATTTGATAATAAAACTGAATGGAAAAATTTTAAGAAAGATGGTGGACAGTGTTTTAAAGGAGAAAAAATTGCTTTAGTAAAAGGAAATCATAAAGCATTGTTGAGTGGTGAAAGAACGGCTTTAAATTTTCTCCAAAGGATGAGCGGTATTGCGACTAAAACCAGCAAGTTTGTACAACGGCTTGAAGGATTAAAAACAAAAATTCTTGATACAAGAAAAACTGTTCCCGGACACAGGATACTCGATAAATATGCCGTGAAGATGGGCGGCGGAGTTAATCACAGGATTGGATTATTTGATATGGTGATGATTAAAGACAATCATATTAAATTAGCCGGCGGTATTATGAATGCTGTTTCAGCAATTAAAAAAAATATTAAAGAGCAAATTAAAATTGAAGTAGAAACTTCATCACTTAAAGAAGTTGAAGAAGCACTAGCTGCTGATATTGATATAATAATGTTGGATAATATGAAAGTTGAAGAAATGAGACAAGCAGTGAAACTTTGTAAAGGAAAAGTGTTGACTGAAGCTTCGGGGAATATTTCAATTAATAATGTAAGAGAAGTAGCTGAAACAGGAGTTGATTATATTTCTATCGGGGAATTGACTCATTCTGTTGAAGCATTGGATATTTCAATGAAGATAATTGATTAAAATTTGTGAGGATAAAATGGACAGAGATTTTTTATTTAGTGAAATCAAAAATTTAAAAGAAAAAAAGAATGCGGTAATATTGGCTCACAACTACCAGGTACCGGATGTTCAGGATGCTGCGGATTTTGTAGGAGATTCTTTAGGTCTTTCAATTGAAGCAGGAAAAACATCTGCAGATATTATAGTTTTTTGCGGCGTTCATTTTATGGCTGAAACTGCTTCCATTATTTCACCAATGAAAAAAGTTCTTATTCCCGATCTTGATGCCGGCTGTTCATTGGCAGCGAGCATTAACATTGAACAATTAAAAAAATGGAAAATCCAACATCCCAATGCAGTTGTTGTTTCTTATGTTAATACTACTGCAGAGATAAAAGCGGAAAGTGATTATTGCGTTACTTCATCTAATGCAGTTAAAATTGTTCAATCCATTCCGGCGGGAAAAGAAATTTTATTTTTGCCTGATAAGTATCTCGGACGGTATGTTGAACTTGTTACAGGCAGAAAAATAAATATATGGGATGGAGCCTGCCATGTTCATGAGAAAATCGGGAACATAGAATTTTCAAGTATGCAGGAAAAATATCCTGATGCGGAGTTTCTCATACATCCCGAATGCGGATGTTCAACATCATGTCTTGTTCGTTCAAAAACAGATCCCAATGGCGACAAGATGAAAATCTTTTCTACGGAAGGAATGGTTAATTATGTTGAAAAATCTGAAAGTAAAAAGTTTGTTATTGCAACGGAAACAGGAATTATACATAGAATGAAAAAGCAATCTCCCGAAAAATCATTTTATCCTGTAAGTGAACATTCTGTTTGCGAATACATGAAAATGATAACACTTGAAAAATTATATAAGTCTCTTCTCTATAATCAGTATGAAGTTAAAGTACCCGAGGCATTAGCCGAAAGAGCAATAATACCAGTTAAGAGAATGTTAAGTATTGTTTAAAAAGTTAGTGGAATTTGGAAATCTGAAATTATTTGTAAGGTTTCCTGCAGATTAATCAATTGTTAAAGTTATTGTTTTGCAGATTCTTCCAATTTGGTAAAATCCATTTAGATTCCTATAATTCAATTATTTATTGGGCATAACGTTGTTGCGTTTAAG
>CAZECH010000094.1:0-9226 GCA_964510675.1 uncultured Ignavibacteriaceae bacterium | reverse complement strand
AGTGTAATTAAAAACAGGGTTTGATTCTTTCAGGATTGAAAGATCAGGGACCAAGTCAAAATTTATTTTAAATTTCCCGTCTTTATTGGTTTTTGTAACTCCGTTTGTAATTTCCATCTGGTTTTGGTTGTACCAGTTATAAAACCTTATGCACCAATAATAGTAATAAGGAAAAGTTGCTCTTCTTACAACTCTGTATTTCACCTGAACATCATTTAAGTTTGCGCCTGAGTATGTTTTGGCAAAACCCGTAGCAGTTATTTTATCATTTAAAGAATAACTTCCTTTAACCGGATCAAACTTCACTTCAAACTTTGGCCGTTTATATTCTTCAACACGGAAATATTTTGAATCAGTTTCATTATAAATGTAATACTGCCCGCCAATCTTACCATAGGGAATTACAAAACTGCCGTTAAAGGTTCCATATTCATTTGTTGTAAGTGTAACATCGGAAATTCTCTGGCGGTTAGCATCATATAAAGTAACAGTTGTTTGATGATCAATTAAAATTTTGTGATCTTTTTTTCCATCTGTGTTGATCATTAAACCTTTGAAATAGATCGTCTGTCCCGGACGGTAAATCGCCCTATCAAGAAAGAAATAAGTTGAAGTTCTTTTACCATCATAATCATAATAATAGGTGTAATAATTTTGTGATTCGAAACGATCATTATCTTTTGTTAAAATCAGTTTATAATTTTCATAAGAATTTTTATCCCTTTCAAATTCAAACCTTCCATAAGTGTCTGTATCACCTGATGTAACTTTTTCATAAATGTATTCCCTGTAATCAGGTGAATATTTTTGCTTGTATACTTCTACAATAACATCTTTCAAAGGTTGTCCGGTTTCTCTATGCAAAGTATAAATTTCAATTTTATTATCAGGTTTTTCTCTTCTTATATAACTAAGATTTGAAACCCAGGTCTTCCCGGCTATTACAGCATTTTTATGATGGCTGAAATTTTTATCTGTTCCAATCAGGATTAAATATTGAGAAGCCGGAAGTTCAGGTATTTTAATTTCTGTAGAGTGTGCTTGAAAATCTTTATCATCAGGAAGTTCAACTGACCATTCTTTAATCGCTTTTTGTAAAGCGTAATATTCAATTATTTTTTGATGATCATTTTTTGGAATAGATTTTTCTTTATAATCATTCCATTGAATTATTCTTATAAAAATTTTATTTGTATTCTGGTATGTAATAAAAGCACGGAAAGGTTCGCCAATTATATTTCCATATTCAGTTTGAATAGTTAAATTTTTCTGAAGGATCTGATTCTTAAGCCACTCACAACTTGACGCTCCATACGTCCCGGAGTATTTTTCTATAGCTTCTTCACAAATTTCCATTGCTTTTTTAAGTTCCCATTTATGCAAATCTGAAACAGCAGGATTATATTTTTTCCCCTCATCATAAAAGTATTTTGCTTTATTAAATAAAATTAATGATGAATATGGAACCTCATCAAATCTTTTTTCTATTTCTAAAATTGTTTTAAGATAAAGACTATCTTTTTGAGGATGAATGCTGTTGGTGCGGATAAAATTCAATCTCATCAGATCAACATCAATTAAAGCATCTTTCTTTTCATCATTAAGATGAAATTCAATAAGATTCTGAAATAATTTTGCAGCATAAAACTTTAATGAAAGAGAATCATTTGTATCAAAATTTATTTTTGTAAACTCTTCAGCAGATGCAAGATCAACAGGATCTCTAAGCTCAAATTTGTAAACCGGATCAGTTACAGAAGCTTCATCATTTATAAAAAAAGAGAGCGCATTATGGGCTAGCAAATCGTAAAGTGTTGGGCGCAAATAAGCATGCTCTGAATTATGAGAAATTATAATATCATTAAAATCTGTAAGCGGGATTAATTTTAAACTATTGCTTCTTTCAAGAGAAAAATGATAATGCATGACAATTTCTTTTATAAGCCGTGCAAGATCCCATGTTTGAAAATCCTCATTATCAAAATTTACAGTCTCAGTTCTGTTTTGAAACTTGTACCGGTTGTAAGTATAGTATTGCCAATAAATCTGCGCAAGAACGGAATTAAGAATTGCATCATTGGGAAAGGAAGCATTTTTGATTTCATCTTTTACCCGGTTAACTATTTTCTTATGACTATCTCCTTCTGTGTAGTTAGCAAACTTTAATTTGTAAATAAATGATTTAATGATCTGCGGCTGGTTATTATCTTCTTTTGCTGCGACATAAATCTGTTCAACGACTTCAAGTGCCGATCGTGTTAATCCTTTATTCTGAAGTGAATCAACTTTAAGCCAGGCTTTATCATAGTCATCATCAGAATTTATCTCAACTATAATTTTATTTTCATAACCGGAATCAGAAATCAATGTTGTGAATGCTAATAGTATTATTAGTGCCGGAAGGATCCACAGAAGATTTATTTTGTTAGTCATTTTCTTCTCTTTTAATTATTACTTTTTCTGCACTCTCATTAAAGCTAGATGATTTTACTTTAGTGAATGCAGTAGGTTCCTGAGAATAAAAATAAATTTTTGTTTAAAGATTTTGTATTGTAATGAGATATACCTTGTTTTAAATTCTATGCCTTACATAAATTTTATCAACACTCAACCTACAACTAAATTTATCTCTGTAAAAATAGATTTGTCATTAAGCCTTAAGATTCAAAGTATACTTGTAATCAACTTTTCTTTTATCAATTCAGAAAAAAAATTCTTTTTTGATGTTTGAAGATTCTTGTTAATCGTTAATTGTGTTTCTATACAACCTGTACAAAAATATGGACACAAAAAGATTTAAAAATTCTCTATAATGATAGAAAACGTGATTTTTTTAATGGCATTTCGTTTGGCTCTTAGCAGATAAAAACTGAGGACATAAAAATGAAAAAGATTAAAATTTATACTTTCGCATTAATCACTTCGCTTTTAATATCTGCTTGTGATTTATATGAACCTGATGACTATTACTATGATTATGATCCGCCGGCTCCTCCAAGCGGAATTGTTGTAGTTAACGGAGATGAAAGAGTTGATTTTTACTGGGACGACAATCGTGAATCCGATCTTTCCGGTTACAATGTTTACTACAGTTATGATTATGATGGTAAGTATACTTTAATAGGATCGACTTCATCGAATTACTTTATTGATTGGGATGCTCAAAACGGAGTTACTTATTATTATGCTGTTGCAGCATATGACTATAATGGGAATGAAAGTGATCTAAGCTATGATGTAATTTATGCGACTCCACGACCAGAAGGTTTCAACCAATCCATTTTTGACTTTAATAGATTTCCTGAAAACTCCGGGTATTCATTTTCTGATTATTCAGTTGTGCCTTATGACGATCTTGAATCAGATTTCTTCTTTGAAAGATTTGATGGTGAATATTACCTGAATGTATGGAATGATTCTGATATTCTGGATGTAGGAACAACAACTGATATATATGATATTCCTAATGCACCAACTTCGGGTTGGGCACCTGATAAATATGAAGTTGCAAGAGTTGGGCATACTTATGTAATATGGACATGGGATAATCATTTTGCTAAGATAAGAATTACAAATATTACTCCCGACAGAGTTGTTTTTGATTGGGCTTATCAGCTTGTAGAAGGAAACAGAGAATTGAAACCAAGGAGCAATGGACTGGAAAGAGAACCTTTAAGCGGTAAAAAAATGATAAGAAAGAATGTAGTTAACAATCACTGATGATTAGATTTAGATATAATTATTGATTAATTTTGAGTAGGTAATGATGTTAAGAGAGTTTGCAATATATAATGTGGTTGCTCTGATTTTTTTTCTGGGTGAATTAAATTTTGCCCAGGAAAGAAATTTTTTAAACAGATTTGATTCAAGCAAAAAAGCTGCAACAACTCAGGTTATATTTAACCGTATTGAATCAGCAATTTCTGAAGGAAATATTTCTGTTCTTTCGGGTTATCTTGCATCTCAAACATATCTCAGCTTATCAAATGGAATAAGAGGTTATTATTCATCTAACCAGGCATATTACGTACTTGAAGATTTCTTTAAAATATATAATGTGACTTCTTTTCGTTTTGATAATTTAAACTTTGCTGAAAATAGTCCTTATGCCACGGGGATTTATAATTATGAATATAAAGGAAAAAGAAATGGAGCCCAGGTTTATATTTCACTTAACAGGATTGGAAGCAACTGGAAGATAACTCAAATAACAATAAATTGATGCTCAGCAGTATTCCCAGGAGATTAAAAGGCGATAGAAAATATTTTACTATCGTCTTTTTTATTTTATTCCTTGTTTTGCTAATTGGGATTATTACACCTGTAATTTTAGACAGTAAAGAAAATAGCTGGGAAGCAGAGCTTGATTCACAAATCAAGAAAATCGAAAATTCTGTTTTACAAATCTTACGTGATAAAGTATCTGAGCTTCTATCTGATAAAAATGAAATTAAAAAAGAATTAGGAGAAGTACTCCACGCTCCAAATACATCATACCGTGAACTTATAAAGCTTGTTAATGATGATAAGTATACTAAATACTCCGTTGAGGTATTAGCTCCAAATGGCAGAACAATAGCATGGAATGAGAAGGTTGCGATTCCCCAGGAAAATATTTTCCCTTTAGCTTATCCGCTTGGAGAAACTTTTTTTTATAACAGTCAATTAATAACATATCTATCCATTGTTGACACAGTTACAATCGAGCACGATAATTTTTTTCTTGTATTTTCTTCTCCTGTTGAAAAACATTATCAGCTTCAGAATTCTTACTTCGAACCGGTAAGCTTAACAGAAAGACTCAACAATAATTTCTTAACCCAGTTTGAAATATTCTATCACCCATTTGCAGATAAGCCGAAAGACGGAAGAAAATATTCTTTTGATATTTTAAATAACGGAAAAAATAAAATTGCAACTGTTAGTTTCATTAAACCTTCTTTATCGGCACAAATTAATTCATTAGAAAGTATATCAGAAAATATTCAAGTTATTTTTTTAGTTCTCGCATATGTTGTAATTGCTTTTGGATTCAGGCAGGATTTTAGGGAGTTAAAATACAAGACTCTAAAATTTTTTGTTTTGCTAATTTATTACTCAATCTTCAGAGCACTTCTTTACTGGCTTAATTTTCCTTCAAGATTTTTAGATGGGATGTTTGTTGACCCTGCATACTTTTCTTCTGCTTTTGCTGGAGGTATTGTTAAATCCCCAATTGAATTTTTTTTAACAACTTTATTTTTCTTTTTAATCTCTGTTTATGTTTTCAGGAATGTTCAGAAAAGTATTCAGGGAAATATTTTATGGAGTAAAAATCTCCTTCTAAGAATATCTGTTATTATACTATTCACAATTACTTTCTTTCTTTCAATAAGAGCGGTGGCCGCAACTTTAAAAAGTGTAATATTTGATTCGGCAATAAGATATTTTAAAGAACCGGATATTATTCCGGATATTCCTTCAATGACAATGAACCTGATAATTTTATTATTCGGGGTGGCAAGTATCCTTTTTTTATGCAGTTTTATCTTGATTATAATCAATGCATATCCGGGGAATACAAAGGACAATAAAAAGAAAATTTTTATCAAATTATTTGCAGCAGCCGTAATACTTGGAATAATCTACCTCCTTATTCAAAACCAACCTTTAATTACTCCTTTATTAATGATTATAATAGTTGGATTTACTTTTATTCTTACTTATCACTTTTATAACAAAGGGCCGAATGTTTACAATTATATTTACGCTACTCTTACAGCTTCTTTAATAAGCATAATTTTACTCAGTCATTTCAATCTTCAACTGGAGAGGAATTCTTTAAGAACATTAGCTTACGAAATAAACAGGCCTAATGATAACTTACTTAAATTCCATATAGAGGAAACATTAAGAGCGGCGGCGAAAGATCCGAAATTTATTTCTTCATTCCTTAAAAAAAATATTAACAATGATGCGATTGCTTTTTTAATCTGGTGCAATAGTTCTTTACAGAAGGAGTCTCTTCATTCATCTGTTTCTCTTTATAACCGGCAGATGGAATTAGAAGGTAGCTTTTCAGTCGGGATTGATAAACCCGAATTAGGTCCAATGAATTTTGCTGAATTCACTCCAACAGGATTGAGAATGTTCAGGCCGTTGGAATTACTTGATGAGTATGAACAGGCATTCACTGGTATAATCCAGGTTAAGGAGAGAGGAATAATTATTGGGTACGTCTCAGTAACTGTTGCATATGATCTTCAAATGATTGGCAATAGAAATATTCCTGCTTTTGTTGAGTCCGGAACAAATGTTTTACGTCCTGTTGTAGATGTTAAGGAACTTAGAATATTTGAATTTTTAGATTCAAAGGTCAGGCGTGTATTCGGAGATATTTATCCATCGCGTGACCAGGTAGAACCTATTTGGGAAGTTCAATATTCACAGGATAATGATGCATGGCTTAATCTTACTTTAAATGATGAAGAATATCTTACATATCTGACTAAATCGGTGAAGGGTAGTGAGGAAAGTATTACAGCCTTACTCTTAAAAGAGAAACAAATAACCTGGAATCTTTTTAACTTCTTTAAATTATTTGTAATACATAGCTTGTTTATACTCATTTTATTTTTTGTGATATTTATTTCGAGATTCAAAAAAATAAATTATACATTCCGCGGGCAGCTTTTAATTTCATTTCTTATAATATCGATTATTCCTGTTGTAGTGCTGGCAATTTACAATAGAGAAGTTGTGAGAGAAAGAACAAGGACTGCTGTAATAAATGAGCTTAATGAAAGGCTGAATTATTTAGAGAATCATATTATTGCTCAGAAAGAAAAACATAAGGAACGGGATTTAATAACTATTTTTTCAAATGCCGGGAAGGAACTTGGTATTTCATTCAGTGCTTATGAAAATACTGAACAGGTTTTTAATTCTAGAGATCAATTTTATAAATCGGGATTCTTTTCATCAAAATTAAATCCACAAGCATATTATCATTTAAACTACTTAAGCTATCGTGAATATTTAACCCGCGAGAGCATTGAAAATTTTTATTATGATTCTTTTTATAAAAAGATTTCGATTGATGATAAGAATATTATAATCGGTGTTAATGATGCTTTTAACAGGGTTGATATTATTTATTCAACTATGGATATGGATGTTTTCCTTTTTGGAATTTATTCTCTTGCTGTAATAATAATCATCATCATAAGTACATTCCTGGCAAATAATATTTCTGCACCGATTAGAAGATTAACTAAAGCTACTATCTCTATTGCGCAAGGCGATCTGAATGTTGAAATAGTCAATAAAGAAAAAGGGGAAATAAAAGATCTTGTATCCGGTTTTAATGCAATGACTAAAGAATTGCAAAAAAACCAGTTTGAACTTGCAGAGCTCGAGCGTGAAAATGCCTGGAAAGAAATGGCAAAACAGGTTGCACATGAAATTAAAAATCCTCTAACACCTTTAAAGCTTGCGGTGCAGCAGCTTGTTGCTACTTACAAAGATAAATCGGATAAGTTTGATTCTGTCTTTCAAAAAGTAACACAAACTATTCTTACACAAATTGAAAATCTAAGTTCTATTGCAACTGAATTTTCCAGGTTTGCTAAAATGCCAAGCCTTAAACTTGAGGAAATTGATTTGCAATTGGTAATTATAGATACTTTTGATCTTTTTGTTGATGAGAAAGTCAAATTAATTTTTAATTCCGGTGTTAAATCAACTTTAATTGAAGCAGATATGAACCAGCTAAGAAGAATGATTATAAATCTAATAAGAAATTCTATACAGGCGGATGCAACTGAAATTAAAATTGATCTTAATGAACAGGAAAATAATTTTGTTTTATTTTTTTCAGATAACGGCAAAGGAATTACGGAGGCAAACAGAGATAAAATTTTTGAAGCGGGCTTTACTTCTAAAGAAAAAGGTATGGGAATAGGCTTGAAATTAATTAAGAGATTTCTTGAAGGTATTAATGGAAATATTATTTTACAGGATTCATCAGAAAACGGAACAACATTTAAAATTACAATTCCAAAGTTCAACAAATGAATATAATTGAAAACCTGCCTGACGCCAGGACAGAAGTTTTAACGCCTCATCAGCAGTCCGCGTTAAATTACAGCAAGCATATATCTTTAACCGCAAATGCCGGTTCCGGTAAAACTTTTGTTTTATCAAGACGATTTCTTGAAATAGCTTTAAATGAAAATGTACCTTTAAGAAATATTGCAGCCATCACTTTTACTGATAAATCTGCAGGCGAACTTTATAAAAAAATAGCAAATGAAATTGAAAGAAGAATAATATCCAATCCTGAAGAAGCTGTAATAAAAAAACTTGAAAGAATAAGAAGGCAGCTTGTATCTGCTAACATTTCGACAATACATTCATTTTGTATTGATATACTTAGAGAATATCCCGTAGAAGCCTCACTTGATGCAAACTTCCAGGCAATTGATGAAAGCCTCTCAAACGAACTGGTCGAGCTTTCTGTTGAAGAAACGATTAAATCAGCTTTTGATAATTTAAAAGAAGCTGAAGATCTGAAATATCTTATTAGATTTTTTGCATCGAGAAAAATATTTACTGATGAATTATTCTCTCTGATAAAAAACAGGAAAAATGTATTTGATATTGCAAAAGCAGTTTATTCTAAGACTGAAAAAGAAATCGCAGATCACTTTTTTAAAACATTTACTGAGCTTGCCGATAAAATCTTTTTAAATAAAAAAGAATTATTAATTAATAATCTTTCTGCAATCAATAACTCTGTTTTAAATATCGACAGAAAAAATCAGACAGCTATTGCTGCTTCATCCTTAATTGAAAAGCTGAAAAGTAATTTAACTACAGAGGACTTTCTCTTATCATTGAATAGCATTGCAGAACTGATTCGCACTAAGAGTAGCGGCACAATAAAGATACGTGGTTATCTTCCCAATGAAATAAAAGGAAGGATTGAAGACAAAGTTGAACAAGTTGAAATATTTTTCAAGCAGCTAAAAACAATATCAACTCCTGAAAATCATACTGAAATTGAAATTGAATTAGCAACCTTAGGGAAGAAACTTATCGGTTTATTTAATAAATGTGCAAACTTGTATGAAGAGAAAAAAAAGGAAAACAGCTATCTCGATTTTGAAGATATCCTTTTGCATACAAGAGAAATTCTTAAGAATAATACTGTCAGGGAAGCGTTATCAGAAAAATATAAATATAT
>CAZECH010000093.1:0-9286 GCA_964510675.1 uncultured Ignavibacteriaceae bacterium | reverse complement strand
CGCAATGCCGCAACCAGGGGAAGAAGAATATGAAACAGCATATAAGCTTGGTAAACTCTTAGCCTCAAAAGGATTTGATGTAATTTGCGGCGGCTACTATGGAATTATGGAAGCTGTTTCAAAAGGTGTAACTGTAAATGGAAGATCAGCAACAGGAGTTACACTTAGTTATGTGAAAAGTAAACCGAATCCATTTCTTACCAAAGTTATTTTGTGCGATAATCTTTTTGAAAGAATAATGAAACTTATTGAACTTGGAGATGCATATATTGTTTTACAAGGAGGTACTGGAACTATGCTCGAGCTTGCGGCAGTATGGGAATTTTTAAACAAAGATCTTACTAATAAAAAACCTGTTGCCTGTTACTCAACAATGTGGAAAGAGATTGGTGATATAATGAACAAGCAACTGGAAAAAGAAGGAAGAGATGTTAATCTCCTTTCTTTCTTTAATGATATTGAAGAGTTGGTTGAGTTTACTGCAAAGGACTAAATAGGTAAACAAAATAATAAAAACCAAAATACAAATAACAAATAAAACTCAAATTTCATTAATCAAATTTTGAGATTTAAATTTATAATTAAGATTTATTTGGAATTTGTTGATTGAGATTTACATCTTAAGCATTTCTTTAACTGCTGCATAAACCATATCAACATTTAATTCTTTTATACATTTGAAAAGCACATCATCCCTGTAACATTTAAGAGGTTTGGGAGAATAGAAGAAGCAAGGTGAGCATTCAAGATCAAGAGTAACAATTTTATATTCGGTTTTCCAGGGATGAATAAAATTTTTATTTGTTGGGCCTATTATTGCAACGACGTCTAACTTTAATGCTGATGCGACATGCATAAGACTTGAATCGTTTGTAACAAACACATTACATCTTTTCAATACAGCAGCAGAGGTGGAAAGACTTTTTGTTTCAACAACAAAACAATTCGGGGATTTAATTTGTGCGAATATTTTCTCTTTTAGCTCCAGTTCTTCAGGACCTCCGAAGATTAATATTTTTGCATTTTCATTTTTAATTAGAAGTTTTGCAAGTTCAGAAAACTTTTCAGGTTCCCATCTTCTTTTAATATGATTTTTCAAAGTAGCACAGCCGGGATGAAACCCGATAACTAAATTATTTTCCGAAATATTAAGTTTTTTTAAGTACCCTTCGGCAAAAGATTTGTCCGCATCATTAAGAAAAAATTCAAGTGCCGGTTCTTCATTAAATTTTTTATCAAGCAGTTTTTCAACGAGTTTAATATTTGTTTGTACGTTATGAGTTGAATCGCTTTCTTCAATCCTGATATTATTTAGGAAACCGAAGTTCTGATTATCACCTAATAAATATTTTACTCCTGTTTTCGTGTCTGCCCCAATTAAAAAATTTATTATGTTATATTCTTTCCTGTTGGAAGGATAAACAGAAATTGTGGCTTCATACTTCTTTCGAAGCGACAAGATAAATTTCAATGAAGAAATAGAACCTTCTTTTAAAAAATCAAAATAAATAACCCTGTTTATATTTGGATTATTTTCATAGATATCTTTTGCCCCATGATACATTACCAATGCATCAATTTCAGATTCCGGCAATTCCCTTCTCATTAATTTCAGTGCCGGGGTAAACAATAAGGCATCTCCTATTCCGGAGAGAGCCAGGATAAGTATTTTCATATTAAATAAATGGTAAAAAATAAGCGGCATTACAGCCGCTTATAATTTATTCTGATTGACTAAATCTTAAAATCAATTTGTCTTCCCGGTAGTATCCGTTACTGTCCCATCCAATTGTGTAAGCTTACGGTATTTTTCAACATTTGCTTTTACACCCGGGTCATTTGGGTACATTACCTGAATTCTCTGCCAGATGTCATAAGCTTTCCGGTAATCTTTTGTATTCTCATAAATATCAATTAAAATTCTGTAAGGATTATAATATGATTGTAAGTCCTGCGGATTTTTTTCAATCGCATCAAGAGCATCTTTTTCTACTTCTTTTGAGAGCACCTTATATTTATCAATTGCTCCGGCACTATAATAAAGATTGGAAACTTCATAAAGTAAACCAAAAGGCATCGGCCTTATAGCAGCTGGGATCATCTTATCCATTTTATCAAGTGTTTGTACTGCAAGATCTTTCTGGTTCGTGTTGATATAGTAAAGGGTTAATCTAATAAATGTATTACGGTAGTTCTGAATTAATCTTCTGTGGTTTTCGTCAAAAAAGATTTTGGAATCATTTATACCTCTGAATTTAAAACCAGGTTTATAATCTGTACTGTATCCCGGGTTTTCCTGTATCTGTTTTTTAACAATATCTTCATTAATGAATTCAATTCCGGGCTGGCGTTTTTCAGGAACAAACCTGAAAGACATTCCTTCCATTCGTAAATAATCCTGTGCCCCGATCTTGCTGTCTTCCGAGCAAGTAGCCGCAAAATAAATCGGCCTTTCCCACATGTTTGATTCAATAATTTCTTTAACCATTATATCCTGAACACGGATAGCTTTAACATCTCCGAAACTAAGTGTATTATCCATCCTGAATTTAATCTGTCCTTCATTTATCACAGATGAATCGGAGATATCATATTTCTCAAACATATCTTTTATTTCAGGCAATGATTTCGGCAGAGAAATAGTAACATCCTGTGAATTCCATTGAATTGGTCTTATTTGTTCAATTTGTGTGTCGGTTAATTTCATTTTGATTAACCCGACATTATAAGGATCATTATTTTTTAATTGTTTTATATACCATGCCGTATTGAGCAAACTAAGGTTTGCAATCTTAACATCTCTTCGTACTCCTTCAACATCCTGCAGATACCATAAAGGGAAAGTATCATTATCTCCATTAGTAAAAAGAACTGAATTTGGTGCACAGCTTTGAAGAAGATTATATGAATAATCCCAGGGAACCCAATTGTTTGATCTGTCATGAGAGTAATAGTTCGCTTTCAACATAACAACAGGAACAAAAATAAATCCAAGGACAAGAACCACTGCCGCTCCTGCATTACTTAAAGAGACATTTTTTACTTTTTCCTGTACCAGGTCAACCAAACCACGTATTCCAATCGCAATCCAGATGGAATAAACGAAGAAGGCTCCCACATAAAAATAATCTCTTTCTCTCGGTTGCGGCTGCTGCTGGTTCTGGTAGAAAGCTGTGAGATATCCCATAAGGATAAACATAACCATAAAGACCGAAGCCATTTTCCAGTCACGCCGGAAATGGAAATATATTCCGAGTATTCCGAGAAGTAAAGGAATTCCGAATAAAGAATCTTTTACTTCGCCGTTGAATTCAATGCCTGTTAAACCTTTAAATAAATTACCAATTCCATTGAATGGAGCGATGTTTGCTCCCTGATCCTGATCCCAACCTTCTCTACCCGCATAATTCCATAAAAGGTAACGGGTCATCATGTGGTTCATCTGATAGTTCCAAAAGAAGCTGAGATCACTCTGGTAATTTGTAAAGACTTTCTGCTGATGAGGTTCACTTGAAAATCTTCTTTTAAATGTTGGAAATTCACCATACTGCTCACGGTTGAGATATGATATAAGTTCAGGTAAAGTATCCGGTTCATTTTCATTCATCGGTGGATTTTGATTAGATCTTATAATTACCATAACAAAAGTTGTAAAAGCAATCAGAACAAATGCAAGAGATGTAAACACTAAATGAAGTGTCCGCTTGTTTTCTTTAACTGCATAGCGTATACCAAAGGCAAGTACAACAAAAATTAATATGAAAACAATTGCCCCGGTTAATACACTATCACCTGCAATTTCATTAATTAAAGCCGGGACATATTTTACAACACCGGGATAAACTACGAATAAACTTATTCCGCCAATTATAATCGGAAGGTAAAAGGAATTTTTGTTTAAAAGTTTTCTCCACATAATGGCAATAAACACAATACTAAGCCCGAGAATTATCATTATAAATCTTGAATCATAAGCTTTGTATTCTTCAGGTGATGGAGGTGTACTTGTTTTTTGTGCGCTCCACATCGCAACTGCAATAAGAAGAACTAAAACTGAGTGCCCGATAAAAATATATCCTGTTTTCTTTAATGCTTCTTCATCATCCATATATTTCCTGAAGATAATTACCATAACAACAGGCACAAGAGCCAGGATACTCATTAAGTGTACCCCAGTTGAAAGTCCCATAAGATAGGCAATCATTAAAAGATATTTTTCATTATCTTTTTCATCCGCTCTTTCATGCCACCGCATCATTAAATAAACTGTTGCTGCTAATAGAAAGGTGCTGAGTGCATAAACTTCAGCTTCAACACCATTAAACCAGAATGTATCTGAGAAAGAAAGAGACAAAGCACCAATTGCTGAAGCAGCAAATGTAGCCAGAGCATCAAGAAGATTTGTATATACTTTGCCGCGATAGTATTCAATAAGTTTAACAGCAATAACGTAAAGGAAGAACACTGAAAAGGCACTTGATAATACTGAGATCAAATTAAATTTATAAGCAATGTTGGCAGCAAATGGAAGCATTGAGAATATTCTTCCGATTATAAGAAAGAAAGGAGTTCCGGGGGGATGTGGAACCTGAAGATAATGACCTGCTGCTATAAACTCCCCGCAATCCCAAAAAGAAACTGATGGCTGAACTGTCATTAACAAAACGGTTATAGAAAAAATAAAAACCACTGCACCGATTATTCTCTTTAAGAGCTTATAATTCATTAAAACCTCAGATTGGAAAATGGGTTCAAAAAATAATTACTACTGTTTTTTAGAAATGAAAAACAGGTACCGATCACTCATCTTTTTTCTTGAAGAAGGAATCATATTTGCTTTTATCTACCGGAACAATGTATTTATCGTATATTTCTTTCAGTCTTTTCATCGAAACAGTATCAAATTCATCTTCGTCTTTATGTCTCTTTAAAAACATTACAAAATCTTCTGCTTCTTTATTATTAAACTTTCTTTCATATCTTTTAAGAGCCTCAATATATTTTTGTTGATCTCTGTAAGACATGCTTACCCTTTTTAAGTGATACTTTATCTCTTAAATTTGAGCCATCAAATTAACCAAACTTGCATTAAGATAAAAAGTATTCTTAAGACGGATTTTTCACTTAATAGTTCCCAAATAGCTAATGGATAATAAATTATACTATTTTATTTTGAACAAACCTTATGATGTTTTATCTCAGTTTACAGATAAGCTGAACAGAAAAACCCTTATTGGTTTTTATGAGTTCCCAAAAGATGTTTATCCTGTAGGCAGGCTTGATTTGGATAGTGAAGGTTTGCTTCTTCTTTCAAATGATAAGGAAATGGTTGATTTTTTATTGAACCCGGTTAACAAGCATGAAAAAGAATATTATGCGCAGGTTGAAGGAATTCCGGATGAGGTTAGTCTATCCAAACTTGAAGAAGGAGTAGTGATAGAAGGCAAAAAAACTTTACCTGCAAAAGCCAGAATAATTGAAGATCCTTTATTTCCACCCAGGAAGCCCCCAATCTTTCCAAGAAAAAACAAACCCGTTTGCTGGCTAAGTGTTGTTGTCACAGAAGGCAGGTACAGGCAGGTAAGAAAAATGACGGCAAATATTGGCTGTCCTACGTTAAGACTGGTTCGTGTAAGAATTAAAAATGTTTACCTCGGTGATTTGCCGCCCGGTAAAGTAAGAGAACTTACACCGGGCGAAATAGAAATCCTGAAAAGCTGATTAAACAGTAAGGAGAGAGGTGCAATGCCCGCATTTTGTTGCTTTTATAGGAATAGTGGAAAAGCAATAAGGACAATCTTTTGTATTCGGTGCAGAAACAGTAGCTTCCTCTTTCTTTTTAAGTTTGTTGAATGTTTTTACTATCATAAATACAGCAAAGGCTACTATTAAAAAACTGATTACAGCATTTAGAAATAATCCATAATTTATGGTAACTGCACCGGCTTTTTGTGCGGCATCAACTGAGGCATATGGGGCGGAAATTTCAGCACCAGATTTTAGTACTATAAAAAGGTTAGCAAAATCAACATTACCTAACAGCAAACCTATTGGTGGCATTATTACATCTTTTACGAATGATTGAACAATTGTTCCAAATGCGGCCCCTATTATAATACCTACAGCCATATCAAGAACATTTCCTTTAACTGCAAATTCTCTAAATTCTTTCCACATAAACCCTCCTAATAAATAATTTTAAAAATATTGCTGAAGAACCAATATGTTAATAAAATAACGAAATGACTGGTATAGTGATTCCATGCAAAATCTTTTCAAACCTCATGCAATATATTAAAATGCAATAAAATTATAAATGTTTGAAATAAAAGAGATTAGCTCCAAGCGGTTTTTATGGCATAAATCTTTGTAGTATAAACCTCAGAGAAGAGAACTAAATAACTAATAACAATAAACAAAGGAGTACTGAAATGGAAATACTAAAATCTTTTTTTGATCGCCGGTTGCTGAGGCGCCTTTTAAGCATTATTTCTGTGCTTTCAATTCTGTTAATTGTTGGTTGCCAGGAATCAGTTACTGATCCTGTTGATACAGAACCATCTAATGACCAGGAAGCAATGCAAAAAATTGCTGAAGAAGATTCTTCATTAACTTCTTTTGATGAAGCATATAATGAAGAAGACCTTATGGATTTCGGGCTTGGAAAAATTCAGGCTCAAATTTATCCATTAAGAGTAGGCCATAGAGTTCACCTGGTAAGTAGAAATCTGAATATTGATATCCAGGGAGATACTGCTTATGGAACTTTTACTGCAACTTATGAAGGTGTTTTGTTGATTGAAGCTTCATATGATTCAGGCTCAACTACTCCTGATACAATAATTCAGAAAGTATTTGCTGCAGTTGTTACGAGAAATATAATATTTGTCAAGATCGCAAACACACCTCGCCCATTACTTAACTGGAGACTCGCTGCAATATCTCTGCCGGAAGGCGGAGTATTATCACCTAATATTGATATAACAAAGTTAACAATATTCTTACCTGATGGAGACAATATTGTTATAGAATCTCCAAATGATTATTACTTACAGCGCCATCGTGGATGGTTATGGCAATGGCATTGGAGAGATATTCCGATTATTCCCAGAAACGATTCTGTTTTAGTAAGAGTTGAAATATTCAGCGTTTATGAAGAAGAGGATTTTGTAACTCTGACTTTTGGCAGGAATAAATTTGCAGGAGTAAAACACAAGAGAAAATTCGAATTAGTTTCCTCTGTCCAGGTTTCAGGCGGTTATGAAAAAGTGTATGAACAAACATTCAGAACTCATGGCTCGCTGGGATTCTTTCATGCAGTTGTAAATGCATTCCCTAAACAGGTAATTTATGATGATACAGCACCTGTGGAAAGTTCAATGTGGGGAATCCCGTACTTTGTAAAATTATAAATGAATCTTCTTCTCTCTCCCCTTGCCTCTTTATGGGCGGGGGAGAATTTTTTATTACTGATTGAATTGATAATATAAACAATCAATATTAAGTTTGAATAAAATGAAACTCTTAACAATATATTTAATGTTCTCTCTCAGCCTTCTGATAATAAACGGTTGTGATAAACCAGCTGTAACAGAATTAACCCAGGATGAAGAACAGCTGGAAGTTGAAGTTTTAACCAAATATACAGATGATGAGTATTATGCGGCGGATTCATCTGGTGTAGTTGATGACTTAAAAAGATATACAAATGTTGTAACGGTAAGCGGTTTAAAAATCACTCGCGGATCTGCAACAATTAATGCTGCGTTTGCACAGGCGATTTTTTTTGATAAACGTTTCCAGGTAGAATCCCCGGATGGAAGATTAATAGGATTTAGAACACGTATTCTAGGTGATGTAAAATTCAATGATGTTAATACAAGATTATCTGAATACAGAATCAAATTTAAAAACAGAAATAACGGAACACATAAGGATACTCTTCTTGGTTACAGACATGTTTTAAATAGTCTGTTTCCTTTACAGGATTTTAATTATCATTACAGTTCTTTAGTAGCTTTTGATTTAGATTTGCTTCCAATTCTTGGTGGAAGTTCGATTAGTTTTAATATTCCCACACCATCTGAAATAACAGGTACTGTTAGATTCGAGGGTAAACGAACAGACAAAACGTTGAAAGCAATTCTGGCTTGGAATGGTGAAAATCATACGAATTTTGAAATAATTGTGGGGGCTTCTGTCCGCAATAGTGAAAATACATTTCCTCTGTTCCGTTTAAAAACAAATGATGATGGTGGATTAATAGTTCCTTCAGAACTAATTAATAAAATCCCCACCGAGTTTGATCGAGTTGTAATTAATCTTGTAAGGAAGTTAGAATCGTATCATGAGAACAATAACAATGAGCTTTATATATTATCACAAAGTATTCACAGCCTGGTAATAGATATTCCTTGAGGATAATACTATTAATTTATATTACTATGATCATGATTTTTAAAGCAAACATATTTGCTCAAAGCTCTTTTGAGCTGACCGGAAACAGGGGTTTGAATTTAGGCACATTAACATTGCTGAATAGTTTTGAAATAAATCCTTCAAACTATTCTTTGCTTAATGACTGGGGATTATCTTTGTCTTATGGCGGTGAATTCAGTAATGAAGTAAATTCTAATATTTATTTGCTTTCACTCTCAAAAAAAATTTCAAATCATTTTATCTCTCTGAGATATACACCAGGCTACCAGAAAGATTTTTTATTCAGAACCGGTGAGGTTATAGTTTTTGAAGACTCTTCAACTCAACATTTGATTTCGCAATTCAGTTATAAAGAATTGTTTGGGCTTGGGTATTCATATAGAATATCGGAAGAATTAAATACTGGATTTTCCTTTAGATATTTTACTCAGGAATTTAAGACTGAATCACTCTTTCCTGTTTTCGGAGATACAAATTATGTTATACCCAGCAGTGAAACTGAAACAGGCAACTTCTGGAAAGCAGATATTGGAATTAATTATTCACCTATTGAAGAAGTTCTTATTTCAGCCGGAACAATTAATCTTTTTACTTTTGGAGAAACGGAACTATCGCCTGGCAACGAACCTTATTCATTAAAAAAAGAAAAAGCAGCACAGTTTGGAGTTTCATACAATCCTTTAGATGTACTTGAAATAAATTTTATTTATGAGACAAGCAAATCTCTTCAAACGGGTTTTAATACTTACTATAGTTTTGGCAATCAGAATTTTGGAATTGGTTTAACAGCTTTTCACGATAAATTTCAAGCTCCTTTTTTTGCCGGTATTATTCCTGCAATATCTTA
>CAZECH010000092.1:0-9316 GCA_964510675.1 uncultured Ignavibacteriaceae bacterium | reverse complement strand
CGAAGCAAGCTTTTCTATCTGGTTAACCTGGTTATAAATATTTTTTAATTCTTCAGATTTTTCATTCACTTTTTCATTTAATGTTTCAGACCATTCTTTTATTGATTCATAAGCATCCTTCAGCTTTGATGACATTTCGTTAAAACGTTTTGCCATCTTACCCAGTTCATCCTTTGAATCCACAGAAATTCTGTAATCAAGATTACCGTTGCCAAGCTCTTCCATTCCTTTTGATAATTTTTTCATTGGACCATTCACAAGAAGCACTATAAAGAAACCACACGCAGTGGCTGTAATAATTGTAATAATAGCTGAGTTGATAATAGTTGTCCTGGTTGTTTCAGCTTTAATTGCATCAAGATCTCTCATCGAAACCATAACATCCAGCACACCTAAGAATTGTATTTTAGGAGAATGTGCATGGCAATCTGCCGATGAGCAATCTTCTTCATTATTAATTGGATTTATTAAACCTAAAACTCTCTGGTTATTGTGTGCAGTAAAAATTCTAATCTTGTCCTGGTTACTTAAAGTGATAAGGGGAACGCTTGCGTTATGGCAAACAATGCATGCTTCAGCGGTTACATCAACATGTTTATTTAACTCGGATGAATCGGTGGAGAAGATTATCGTCCCCTGCTTATTATAAATTCTAATTCCTTTTACATCATCTTCAGTTCCTATGGTATTAATAATTTGGTGAACATCTTCTCTTCTGTTTAAAAGCATACTATAGCGTGTTGATTTTTTAATCACTTCGCTGATATTATAAGCATGCTTAAAACTGTTGTTGGTTAAATATTCATCAAGGTTGGTAATTAGTATGTAAGTATATACGGCAAGTATGCAGATCAGTATTAGTGAAATGGAAACAATCAAGCGAAGACTTAACCGGTTCCACAATTTCGTTTTCATCAAAACTCCCCTGAATTATCAATTCCAAACTTATACAAACCAATTATCAGTAGCAAAAATGATTGACAATTACCAACTTTTGCGTGTTGCAAAACAAAAATGAAACTTGTTTACAAGTAAATTTTTTCCAGTAGTTTAAAATATTTTTTACTGCCTATGTATTGATGGAGATATTTTATTTTTTCTCCTCCATCCATCATACTTTGACCGATATGCGGTTTATCAGCCAAAAGTTCTTTAAGATCCGCTAAAGCGATATTCTTCTTCCTGTACCATTCTTTTTCTGAGATCCAGAAATCATCTTTATCAGTTTCATTAAATAAAATTATTGCATACCACTTATTAAGTTTGAATTGTGAAAAATTAATCTTTTCTATTACCATAAAATTTATTGGTGAAACAAACTGTTTTACTCCCCAGCTTCCCTCCAGAGTGAAAATTATCTGGTCTCTTTTTATTTCATTATTGTTGAATTCATGTATGGTATCAAAATCATCCAGCAAATAATGAACAACTGGATTTATTCCAAGATAGTATGCATTGCCGAAAAGATTTTTTATTACAAGCTGATTTTTCAGATACAAAACCTTGTTATCATAAGTTTCATTCTCGATTCTTTTGATTACTCTTTCGAGCAAATCTCCATTCTGAGCATCACCAAGTCCTGCTTTTGGGAGATTATCGTTCATCTTTACAGAAAGATTACGGAAGACTTTATCAAACTCGCAGTTCTCACAATCGAATTCTTTATCGCAAAGCTTGTATTTAACAAGTTCGGATGTCATCCAGATGCAATTCATATTATTAGATGAATTTTGAGAATTATTCATAAGAGCCTCTTTCTTTTAGATAGTCTCTAAGTTTGTTTCGATTTCTTCTTTTGAAGTTTCAACTTTGGTATTTGTTTCTTCTTTTTCAAATACCTGGAAATTTTCTACAATAAATTTGAATGCAAGTATTGATACAAGTACTAAAAATAAAGTAATACTGATTTCTTCAAATGAAGGAGAATATGATTGACCGGATGATCTTACCAAAGATGTTACACATACATTCATCCTGTTCAATATGAAACCGGAGATTGTAAAGATTGCTGCAAAGTATAATCCCATCCTGTTAGCTTTGTATTTTGGATTTGTAAGAATCCAGATGGGAATAACTGAACCAAGGATTATTTCCAGCCAGAAGAAATAAGTTTCGCTTGCATGTACAAATAATAAGGAAATTTTTCCGGTTGAAAATAATTCTGAGAATTTAAATACCAGTTCAATTGCCAGAACTACAAGCACACCCTTCCCAAGCCCGGATAAAATCCTGATATTCAAACCCTGCTTAAATGCTCTTGCACATAAGTAAGCAGATAAGATTATCATTGATAACCCGGCAGCAATACAGGAAATAAAAAAATGAATGGGTAGAAAAGATGAATACCACAAAGGATACACTTTTGCGGGAACAATCAGGTAAAGCGAACCGAATGATGACTGATGCAGTGTTGAAAAAAGAACTCCAAGTATTATAGCTGCAGGGGTAATCTTCTTCACAATTTTTAACAGCTTATTGAATTTAAATTTTTCCAAAACTACAGGTGCAAATTCTATTGTAAGAATTGTTGAATAACAGATTACACACCATGTAATTTCAAACATGACAGAATGAACATTCCACATTACCAGCGGGTGCCAGAAGTTTTCAGGTTTACCCAGGTCAATTACTAGAAGAGCAACAACCATCATATAACCGATATATGCTGAGAGAATTGCCGGTCTTGCGATGGATTCATATTTATGGTTATGAAAGATGTGTGCAGTAGCAGCAATTGTAAACCCGGCAGCTGCTAATCCGACACCAATAAAGTCAAACCCGATCCATAATCCCCACGGAACCATATCAGATAAATTTGTTGATGCCCCCAAACCTTTTGTAAATCTAATAATCAATGAATATATACCGAAAATCGCTATAACAACAGCAGCACTTTTCCAGAAGGTTAATCTTCCTAATTTTTTCTTCATCTTATTGCCCCTCTTCCGTTTGATGTTCTTCTTTTACTAATTGATTTTTTCTTTTTGTAAGCCAGTACATCCCGGTTAAAAATAATCCACCAACAGAAACAACCGAGGGAATTTTTTCCATTGCCTGCATTGTAAAAGTAGGCATTGATTGTTTCGGCACTTTGGGTGAATATCCTAATTGCTCCAAAGGAACCGGTGATATTATTAATACATTACTTCCGCCTGCTTCTTCTAATCCATAGATATGAGGATAATATTTATCAGGATTTTCTTTAATTCTTCTTTTGGCTTCTGCAATCAAATCAGAAAGCTTTCCGCTTATTGTTGCTTCAACAGGACAAGCTTCTGCACAAGCAGTAAGTTCACCCTTCTTCAATCTATCGTAACATAGATTACATTTTCTAACTCTTGGAGAAACGCTTCCCCATTCATAACGAGGAACATTGTGCGGACAAGCCTGCATACAATATCTGCAGCCTATACATTTATCAGCATCATACAAAACAGGGCCAAGCTCTGTTTTTTCAAATGCACCTACAGGACAAACCGACACACAAGCCGGTTCGAGGCAATGCATACACATTTTTCTTGCATAGGTATCGCCATATTCTTCAACAACCGTATAAGTTTTATCAGATAAATGATCTTTAAGAAAATCTTTATTAGTTGCCGGCAAATGATTTTGTTCTTTGCAGGCTTCATAACATCTTCCGCATCCAATACATTCGGAAGCATCGAACAGTAGTCCAAATTGATTATCAATATTCAAAATACTTTCGGACATTAAAATTTCCCTTCTTATATCGTTAAGAATTCATCTTCAAATTTTTTAATTGATTCTTTATCAAGATGAGCAACAGCTCCTTCAATCATTTTACCACCGTCAAACATTGTATCTCCTGCCAACTGAGGCTGAAGAGAATTCTCTAACAAATAATTTTTCAACCTGATGAATTCATTCTTCATCCATTCAACAACTTTTTCATTTGCTTTAAGTGAAGCTGCATTCTTTTCAAAATTGATTGGCGAAACCATAACTCCCCAGTCTTCTCCATAAGGATCCGAGATAGATCTGCCTACCAAATCATCATTAACAAAATTTACAGTTCCATCAACAGGTGAACGGAAGCTGAAATTCTTATCACCCAGTTTGGCATCAATAATTGCATCACCTTTTTTAACAACTGTTCCCGATTTAACAATACCGGTTACAATGAACTGCCCGATTGATTTCAGGATAAATTCATCAACACCGATTTTTATTAAACCATTTCCCTGAAGCTCTCCCCAGGTATGGCCTTTTGAAACATAAGAATCAGCCGGAATTGTAACACTGATGTTATCAAATACAACATTCTCTACAACTTCAAATTTTTTCTGGAAAGCCGGATGATATTTCTTTTCACCTCTTATAACGAAATAATCTATTACTAAGAGAAGAACAAATCCTAAAAGAACATAGAGTGCGATCATTTTATTTTCCTCTTTAATTATATAACGAACACTTCTATTGTCCAATTGATGTGCCGTTTGGATAAAATATTTTTAATATCACTATAACTTTATATTGTTAAGGGAATTAGGGAGACCTATAGACATCAGTTAATCTTATTTGGAAATTTGGATAAGTTGAATTATTCAACAGTGTTTGGCAGGTTTTAAATAAATCTATCTAATTTTTCTACAAACAGTATCTTTGATGTGATGATTTATTCATCACCGAATTGCTTAATATCTCCACAGTTTTTGGCATCCATGAATTATATTTATAAATATAGGTTTTTCCCAAAAGCAAGAATAGAGTTTTACGATTTATTCTTAATGAAAAACTTTTATTATGAAAGTTGCGATTTTGCATTGTTTTCGTTGGCTTATAATTTGTCTTAGCTACAGCGTTTACTACGCAAAATGCTATTAAAGTTAAAGAGATTAAGGGAAAAATGGAAAAACAAAGTCGAAGAAATTTCTTTAAGACTGCCGGTTTATTAACTGCAACAATAGCAGGGACACCTACAAAAACTGCAAAAGCAACACCTGAAAATATTCTTTCCGAAGACAGGGTTGGAGTTCTTGTTGATACAACAACCTGTATAGGCTGCCGTAACTGTGAATGGGCTTGCAGGAAAGCTCATGAACTTCCCGCAGGAGAATTAAACAGCTATGAAGATAAATCTGTTTTTAAAGATATGCGCCGCCCCGATAGTTCAGCTTTAACTGTCGTCAACCAATATGAAAATGAAAAACGGATTAATTCGCCATTAAATGTGAAAGTTCAATGTATGCACTGCGATCATCCGGCATGCGTTTCGGCATGTATCGTAGGAGCTTTTTCTAAAAAGGAAAATGGCTCCGTTATTTGGGATACTGATAAATGTATCGGCTGCAGATATTGTATGGTTGCCTGTCCATTCCAGATTCCTTCATTTGAGTATGATAAAGCTTTAGATCCTGAAATAAGAAAATGTGATTTCTGTTTTGAGCGAACCAGAGAAGGTTTGCTTCCGGCTTGTGTGGAGATTTGCCCGGTTGAAGCTTTGACTTACGGTCCAAGAAGTGAGTTGATAAAAATTGCAAGGGAAAGAATTAAGAAAAATCCGGACAAATATTTTGATCATATTTATGGTGAAAATGAAGTTGGCGGAACTTCATGGCTTTATTTGTCAAACCAGGATCTGACAAAAACAAAAGCTCTTCCAAAGCTTAATGATAAAACAGCACCCGGAGTTTCGGAATCAATTCAGCATGGAATATTTGCCTACTTCGTCCCACCTGCTTCACTATATGCGTTGCTTGCAGGAATTATGTGGCTGAATAAAAAGAAAAAAGAAACCAGTGAGGGAGAATAAAAATGTCTGAATACTTAAAACCTGTCCCGATTCAAAAAAAATTCTTTACTCCCGGTGTAATTGTTTTATGCATAGTTGCGCTCAACGGTTTGGTCTTTCTTGCTGCAAGATTTTTATTTGGTATCGGTTCTGTAACAAATTTAGATAACCAATATCCATGGGGTATCTGGATAGGAATTGATGTTGCCGCAGGGGTTGCACTTGCTGCAGGTGGTTTTACTTCTGCTGCACTTGGACACATAATGTACCGCGAACATTTCCACTCTATTGTAAGACCTGCTTTATTAACAGCAATGCTTGGCTATACTTTTGTTGCTATCGGAGTTTTTGTTGATATTGGAAGATGGTATTACATCTGGCACCCATTAATTATGTGGAACGGAAACTCAGCATTGTTTGAAGTTGGTATTTGCGTAATGATGTATGTAACCGTTCTTTATATAGAATTTCTTCCTGTTGTTACAGAAAGATTTCTTGGGAAAGTAAACTTTAAAGGATTTTTATCATTATTAAATAAACCTTTGGAAAAGCTTTTAAGAATTTTAGATAAAACACTAACTAAAACAATCTTCATATTTATTATTCTTGGAGTTGTGCTATCAACTCTTCATCAATCTTCTTTAGGAACATTGATGGTAATTGCCGGAGAAAAGATGCATCCGCTCTGGCAAACGCCTGTACTTCCTCTTTTGTTTTTATTATCAGCAATTTCTGTCGGTTTTCCTATGGTGATTTTTGAATCAATGACTGCTTCAAAATCTCTTGGGCTCAAACAGGAAATGGAAGTGCTGACCCCTTTAGGATATACAATTGCTCCGTTATTAGGAATTTACCTGGCATTCAAGATTGGTGATATGTTTATTAGAGAGACTTTTGTTTATCTCTATGAATTGAACACTGCAAGTATAATGTTCACAATTGAAGTGGTTGTTGGAATAGTAATTCCATTAAGAATGTTTTTATCCAAAAAAGTTTTGAAAACTCCTTCGCTGCTTTTTACTGCATCAGCGCTTGTAATATTTGGAGTTTTGTTAAACAGAATTAACAACTTTGTTGTAGCCTATACTCCTCCATACTCATATGGATCGTATTTCCCATCAATTGGCGAAATATCCGTAACAGTAGGGTTTGTTGCTTTATTAGTACTGCTCTACAGAATTATAGTTTTGAATTTCCCGGTAATCAGTCTGCCGGACAAAAAGTTCGCAATAAAAACAAAATACACTATCAAGGGATAAATCATTGTGTAAAGAAATGAAAACCGTTAAAGCAATCTCTATTATTTGTCATTCTGAATCCCGAAGGGATGAAGAATCAAAAAAGCAGTTACAAAAATTAGCACTCTTCGCTTCGCTCAAATCGACTGAACGAGTTTTTAATATAATATATATAATCTGCGGAATAATAATTTTCTCAGCCCTTGTTGTTGCGCAAAACAATAGTAAGAATCATTCATTAAAAAATGTAAGCTGCAAAACATGTCATACTTGCGATGTTCCGACCAAGCAAAATCCATGTTTGGTTGAGTGCCCAAGAACAGAAATGATTACAGTTCATCAAACTGCTGAACAGGGACCGGATATAATTAAGATTGATAAGCTTGTAAATAAATATTTACCTGTAACCTTTTCGCATAAAACTCATGCACAAATGTCTGAGATGTCGGGGGGGTGCGCGAACTGCCATCATTATAATACAGCAGGACCAATCTTAGCTTGCTCAGACTGCCATAGTACTGAAAGAAAAAGAGATGATGTAAGCAAACCCGATTTACAGGCAGCTTATCACAGGCAGTGTATAGATTGCCACAAAGAATGGAGTCATTCAACTGATTGTAATTCCTGCCATCTGGAAAAAGGTTCTACTGTTACAAAGAAAGAAATTAAAGGGAAAGATCATCCTAAAGTTGTTGAACCGGAAAAATTAATTTATGAGACAAACTATAACAAAGGTAAGATCGTTACATTCTTTCATAACGATCATACAAAACTTTTTGGTGCTGATTGCATAAGCTGCCATCAGAATGATAATTGCACCAGATGCCATGATACTAAGAAAGTGCAAACAGTTTCCTCACACATTCCTGAAAAAATTTCCAAATCAGGCACACAACATCATCAGCCATGCTTTAACTGTCATGCAAATGATGAATGCAGCAGCTGTCATCTAGATAAACCAACCGGACCTTTTGATCATAAATTAAGTACGGGCTGGGCTTTAGGTAAAAATCATGAGAAGCTTGAATGTGCAAAATGCCATGGCACTAATAATAAATTTACTAAACTGGATAATAACTGCATTTCCTGTCATAAAGATTTCGCTGCAGGTTCATTCAAACATGAAAAATCAGGATTAAAGCTTGATGATATTCACATTGATTTTGATTGCAGCGATTGTCATTCAGAAAATAATTTTGTAAATAAGCCTGATTGCTCTAATTGCCATGATGATAAGAGTTATCCTAAAGATAAACCGGGAAGTTTAGTTAAGATTACGAAGAAGTAAGTTCGACGCAGTGTCATGCTGAACTTGTTTCAGCATCTTCTGAAAAGAAGAGAGATTCCGAAACAAGTTCGGAATGACAAGAAAGTTAAAGATGTTTAAGAAAATTGGTTTTAAATTAATTTTAGTTGTTGGTGTAACTGCAGTTATTATAATAGGGATATTTTCCTTTTACAATATCCAATCACACAGCGATGCACTTTTATCTGAAGTTGAAAGACACGCAAACCAATTAAGTGAAACTGTAAAGCACTCAACACGATACGATATGCTTCTTAACCAGCGGGACAGGGTTCATACAATTATTAATACAATTGGCGAGCAGCCCGGAATTCAGAATGTAAGAGTTCTGAATAAGATTGGAGAAATTATTTATTCTTCTCACGAAGAAGATATCGGCAAGATGGTTGACAAAAAAGCTGAGAGCTGCTACGCCTGCCATACTGCAAATGAACCTCTTGAAAGATTACCTGTACAAGACAGAACAAGAATCTTCAAACTTAGTTCAGATTCTGCAAGAGTGCTTGGAATAATTACACCGATTTATAATGAACAATCCTGCTGGGAAGCTGATTGCCATGCACATGAAAAAGAGCAAACAGTTTTAGGTGTTCTTGATGTAACAATTTCTTTATCTGATGTTGATGAACAAATCAACCAAGGGGAAATTGATACTTTAGTTTTTGCTTTGTCTGCTGTAGCGGTATTCAGTTTATTACTTTGGTTTGTTGTTAAAAAATGGGTTGATAGGCCGATTAAAGAATTATTAAATGCTACTCACGAAGTAGGAACCGGAAATCTTAATTATATAATTAAAGAAAAAAGTGACGATGAATTCGGGATACTTTCAAAATCTTTTAATAATATGACTCAAAAACTTTCCGAAGCAAGAATACAGCTTTTCCAATCTGATAAAATGGCTTCTCTTGGAAGACTTGCTGCAGGAGTAGCTCATGAAATTAATAATCCCTTAACAGGAGTTCTTACTTACAGCAGTTTCCTTTTAAAGAAGACACAAAACAATCCTGAGTTAAATGA
>CAZECH010000091.1:5486-9331 GCA_964510675.1 uncultured Ignavibacteriaceae bacterium | reverse complement strand
TTAAATCCTGCTATGGATAGTACGGATAATTCCTTAAAAAGTTTTTCATCCACAGTTTTAAAAATTAAAACAGGATTTCCCCTACATTCCCTTTTTAAGTTCCGGAGAAATGTTTTCAGTCAAATCCGGTAAGACATAAACAGGCATTAGATAAAAACTCACATACGTTTTTCCTATCTTAATAGCCGCAAAGAACAATTGCTTTTTATTCTTCATCATGAATTAAGGCAGTATTCTATATTGGAATCGGTTATTAATTCAAGCTTTGATTCGTATGGCTTGATAATATTTTTCAGTTTGGTTTTTGTTTTCATCAAAACCCTTCAGTTTTATTTTCCAAATTTAAGCAAGGTATTTTTTCAACACTCTCATTGTCTATCCCCTGAATATAATTTTAAATTAATTTCAGAATCCAAATCCCTTCACATACACTTTAACTCTGCAAAGATAATTTTGAGCAGCAATATAAAGTTCATTACCCTCTTTCCCGCCAAATTTACAATTGGCTACAAGTGTCCCTGTATCAATACTCCCAAGATATTTACCATCAGGCGCAAAAATCATTACTCCACCGGGACCCGTTGCCCAGATATTTCCATATTCATCAATTGCCATTCCGTCTGCGCCACCGCCTTTACCATATTTATTAAATCCTGTTGCATCATAAAAAAGACGCCCGTTGCTTGTGTTTCCATCTACTGTTACATCAAATGCCATCCATATTCTTTTCTTTCCGGAATTCGAGACATACAAAGTTTTTTCATCCGGTGAAAGAGCAATACCATTTGGGAAGTCCAAATCTTTTGTAACCAAATCAATATTTCCGTCAGGCTTTAAATGATAAACACCGGAAAAATCAAGTTCTTTTTCAGGATAATTCGGTGAAGTAAGTCCATAAGGCGGATCAGTAAAATAGAAATGCCCTTTCGAACTTATTACAACATCGTTAGGACTGTTAAATCTTTTCCCTTCGTAGGAATCAACAATAACAGACTTAGTCCAGTTCTTTTGGTTTAATTCTGTTAAACACCTGTTACCATGATCGCAAAGCACAAGCTGGTTGCTTAAAGGATTAATAAACAGGCCATTGCTTCCAACATCTCCACCCGGATAATTTTTCCCTAACGCAAAACCTGATGGCCTTAAATACAGACTTAAACCTTCTTCATCTTTCCATTTGAAGATACTGTTGTTAGGAATATCTGTAAATAAAACGTAACCACCATCTTTTACCCAAACAGGGCCTTCACTCCAACCAAATCCTTCAGCAAGAATTTCTATTACAGCATTTTCAGGAATTAGTTTATTTATTGCCGGATCATCGCGATATATTTTTCCTGTTGTTTTCATTTCCTGGGCTAATGCAATTGAAGTGATGAAAAGTAAAAAAACAATAAAATTTTTCCAGAACATTTTTTCTCCATTTTGAGTTTATAAATAATTTTAATAATACTGCATCATTGAAACACAAAAGAGAACAATAATTCCAAGTGTCATATTTGTACGAGCTACCAAGGTCATATTTTTTTGTGTTTTAATAAACTCTTGCGATGGCTGCTCACCTGGTTTTGGAGCGAGCTTGCGAAGTTTTGGTGATAATACAAAAGTAATTAATAATCCAAAAAATATCATTAAAAGAATTACTATGTGTTTTATCGTTAACCATAAACCAAACCTGACTTCCGGGTTGAATAACATTGATTGAGGAGTTTTGTAAAGCCCTGTAAGTAAGAGAATAATAATACTTGCCCAGACAATTATAAGAAATCTTTTAACTATTGCGCCAAATAATTTTCCTCTTTGTCCGGGATCAATTGCGGTTTGTGATGGAAACAGAACAAGAGTCATGAAGATCATACCGCCAATCCACGTTACAGTAGCAAGCAGATGCAGAAAATTATTGATTACAGCAAAGCTCATTTCTTTCTCCTTGTTATTATAATTTTTGTTGAATGATTGTTAGTGACGCTTATTTTAAAAGCAGGTTAAACTTAAATTATTTTAATAATAGTAACAAATGTGGATTGAAAATAGAAGATGTTTATGAAAGTAAAATGAAATACGCGGTTTCCAACTCCATTAGGAGTTAAATATTTATAGAAATGAATACCTTCGGGGTAAATAGGTCTCCGTCAGGAGTTCTATAAAAAGAATAATTACATTTGCTGTTATCCAGAATATTTTTTACAATTAATATTTAGTACTGATATGTTATTCAACATAAAATTGTAAATATATTCTCCATTGCTTTTATTATATTAACCTATAACCAAATGGCATCAAATTGTTTTTAGATTACTCAATTTCATACTTCAAAATAATATGCTAAGTGAAACAAAATCCCCGGCAAAACAAAGGAAAAAACATCCACAATTCTTCTTTCATATTTCAAAAAATGCGAGAGACAAATATAAGTTTGAAGATAAGTTTTATTCTTTAAGGGGGAATCTTGTAATTGTAGATGGTAAAAACGCAAGACTATTAACTGATAAGATAAACCAGGTAAGAATTTCTGAAGGAAGAACTAATGAGTTTGTCTCGGCAGGTCAGATAAATACTCTCGGACTTCTTCATGAAATTTTTCACTTTCTTATAAGATATTATGAAGACAAAGAAAACCCCGGGGTTTTTTCAAGAGGCATAAATCACCTGAAAAATAGTCTAAATGAAAATGATCTTAATTCGGTTTTAAATGAATATATAAATCAATTCCCAACATTAGATATTTACAAAGGAAAGATTAGCCGGAATGATTACCTGAGTAGTCTAACTGAAGGAAAACCAAACAGAGAAATTATACTTGAAGAAATTATTCTACTTCATCTTGAAAATAATAATCCTGCTACACAGCAGCTTGAAGAACTCTATTCTGAAAAACCTTTAGTAGAGAAAACCAGGTATAGAGAATTTGTAAATCAGACTGAAAAATTCTTTTTAACTGAGAAACCTTTTGGTCCTGAGAACCTTCCATTAATTCATTTTCTTAGAAAGCCTTTAACAGAAAGTCCACACAACCTTGATGGACAGCTTGATTATATTTTAAAAAACTGGCAGGTTTTAATTTATGATATGTTCGGCAAACGTTTATTAACTGGTAAAGATATAGTATTTGAAGACTCAAAACTTTTTCTTCATCATATGGGAGGAAAAGGCACTCCGCCTGTTCCTACTTATGATTTTGACAAAGATTATTTCGCTAAGCTTAAAGCAAAATTAGCAATGGGCGGAAAGCTAAGTGAAGAGGAAGGCAGCCACTATGAAGAATATGAAAGATTCTCAACGGATATAGACTGGATGCCGAATGTTGTAATGATTGCAAAGAATGCTTTCGTCTGGCTCGATCAGCTTTCAAAAAAATATCATAGAGAAATTAAACGCCTTAACCAGATTCCCGATGAAGAGCTTGACAACCTTGCTAAATGGAATTTTACTGCATTATGGCTGATTGGAATCTGGGAAAGAAGCAGTGCATCAAAAAAAATAAAACAGATGATGGGAAATCCTGAAGCAGCTTCTTCTGCTTATTCTCTTTATGATTACATTATTGCTTATGAACTTGGAGGTGAGGAAGCTTTTCAGAATTTAAAAGACAGAGCATGGCAAAGAGGTATAAGGCTAGCAAGTGATATGGTTCCGAATCATACGGGAATTTATTCAAGGTGGGTTGTTGAGAAACCTCATTACTTTATTCAGTCTGATTATCCTCCTTATCCCGGTTACAGATTTACAGGCACAAATCTTTCCGATGATCCGCGGGTTGAAGTAAGAATTGAAGATAAATATTACAACATGTCTGATGCCGCAGTTGTTTTTGAAAGAAGAGATGCTTACACCAACGATAAAAA
>CAZECH010000091.1:0-5476 GCA_964510675.1 uncultured Ignavibacteriaceae bacterium | reverse complement strand
AAAATATATCTATCATGGCAATGATGGAACACATATGCCGTGGAATGATACCGCTCAATTAAATCTTTTAAATCCCGAAGTGCGTGAGGCTCTATACCAGATGATAAAGCATGTTGCATCCAAAACTTCAATCATTCGTTTTGATGCAGCGATGACATTGACAAAAAAACATTACCAGAGATTATGGTTTCCACAACCAGGTTCGGGTGGTGCAATTCCTTCACGTTCGGATTCCGGAATGACTCGTGAAGAAATTGACAATGCAATGCCGGAAGAATTCTGGAGAGAAGTTGTTGACAGAATGAACAAAGAAATGCCTCACACTCTGCTTCTTGCAGAAGCCTTCTGGTTGATGGAAGGTTATTTTGTAAGAACCCTCGGAATGCACAGGGTTTACAATAGTGCTTTCATGCATATGATGATGAAGGAAGAGAATGAAAAGTATAAGCTGCTTATTAAGAACACCCTTGATTTCAATCCTGAAATATTAAAGAGATATGTAAACTTCATGAGTAATCCTGATGAAGAAACTGCAGTGAACCAATTTGGTAAAGGAGATAAATACTTTGGAGTTGCAATGATGATGGTTACACTGCCAGGTTTGCCGATGTTTGGACATGGACAAGTTGAAGGTTTTAGTGAAAAATATGGAATGGAATACTATAGAGCCTATTACAATGAGTCTACAGACGAAAACCTTGTCAGCAGGCATCAGCATGAAATATTTCCGTTAATGCAGAAACGTCATCTCTTCAGCCAGGTTGAGAATTTTGAATTTTATGATTTTGTTGAAAACTCCGGAAACATTAATGAAAATGTTTTTGCATTTACAAACCGGAGCGGTAATGACCGTGTATTGGTAATCTATAATAACTCATACTCGGAAACCAAGGGAACTATAAACTGGTCTGTTGCAAAAGTTAATTCTACAGGGAGTAAGCCTGTTACAAAAAAAATATCCCGGGCTCTTGCATTGAAAAATGAAAACAGGATTTATTACTCATACCGTGACCATAAAACAAAATTTCAGCATTTAATATCATCAAGAGATATTCACGATTTCGGATTCCCTATTCAACTCAATGGTTATAATTACAGAGTTTGTTTGGGTTTCAGTGAGATATATGATTTTGACGGACGATGGGAAAAGTTATATCACCATCTTAGCGGAAGAGGAGTTTATTCACTTGAACAGGAAATGAAAGAAATCCGGCTTTATCCTTTACATGAGTCTATTATTGATTTGCTGAATCCCGAATTAATTAATGAAGTGAAATCCCCATTTATTCCCGGAAAGAAAACTAAAAGGAAATTAGAACCCGGGTTAAAAAAACAATTGGGAGAAAAGCTTGAGAATATTCTGAATCATCTGCACCAGATTCATAGTGTTTTTGGTAAGAATAAAATTAAAGATGAAATAATTAGTGATATTGAATCAGTACTCCCATTAGGCAATTTGCTTAATGAAATCTATAGTAAGAAAGCAAAAGATTATAAAAAAGTTGGCAGTTCCCTTATCTTCAATGAAGATTACAATTATAAAAACAAGTGGGCTGCATTTTTATCTCTTATAGTCTTTAACAGGATATTTAATTCAAATGGTAAAGACAATCTTTTTGATGACCTGATAATTGGGAAAGTTTTGAATATTGTATTTAATAATTTATCACCAAATAACCCCGAAACCGGAAACGATATCTTGCTTATTAAAATACTTACGGCAAAAGATAAAGCTACTCTCTGGGACAAATCAATTAAAATATTTAATAAGGAATTAAAAGGGATAAAGAAAAAACAATCAACTAATGAAAAAGAATTTATACATCAATTAATCAGCGGAGATGATGCAAAATGGTATATTGGTTTTAATGAATATGAAGGTATCAGCTATTACAATAAAGAAAGATTTGAAAATCTTATTAAATGGATTTTTTCTTTAAAAACTTTAAATGAAATTAAAACCAATAAACAAAAGCAAAATAAAGAATCAGAATTACTTATTAAAAATATTTTTAAGGATTATAAATTTTTTAACGGGATTCAAAAAGCATCTGATGAATCAGGCTATAAACTGGAAGTGTTGTTATCTGCATTCGATAAACTCAAGGTAAAGAAAGTTATAAAACAAAAAAAAGAAACAGTAAAAAAAGTATTATTGAAAAAACCAGTTAAAAACAAAAAAAGAGGCTAATGTGCGGCAGATTATATTATTTTTTTTAGTTTTATACTTATCAGATTTATTTGGTCAGCCTCAGTACGAGGTTACAGATGCTTTCCCAAACCTTCCCGGATTCAGCAGCCCGATTGATTTTCAAAATGCGGGTGACTGCACTAACCGAATTTTTGTTGTTGAACGATCCGGAATTATAAAAGTATTTACAAACAATCCTGCTGTTACATCAACAAAAACCTTTCTAAATATAACAGATAGAGTAACAAGCGGCAGTGAACTTGGTTTACTTGGTTTAGCTTTTCATCCAGACTATGAAAATAATGGTTACTTCTATGTTAATTACACTGCACCAAGTCCGCGAAGAAGTGTTATTTCCAGATTCTCAGTAAGTACAACAAATCCTGATTCTGCTGATAAGAATACAGAAATAATTCTCTTCACTCAGGAACAGCCATATTCAAATCATAATGGAGGGCAAATTTCCTTTGGGCCTGATGGCTATCTTTATATTGCTTTAGGTGATGGAGGTTCCGGAGGTGATCCTGAAAACCATGCGCAAACTTTAACAGATCTTCTTGGAAAAATTTTAAGAATAGATGTTGACAACCCGGAATCTCAATTAAATTATGGAATACCTGCAGACAATCCATTTAAAGATAACACAGCAGGTTATAGAGAAGAAATTTATGCATGGGGTTTACGGAACCCGTGGCGCTTCAGTTTTGATCCTGAAACCGGGTGGCTATGGTGTGGAGATGTAGGACAAGGAACCTGGGAAGAGATTAATATTGTTGAAAACGGTAAAAACTATGGCTGGAGATGCTATGAAGGAAATCATACATATAACACATCAGGTTGTTTGGATTCTTCTAATTATACTTTCCCCGTTTGGGAATATCCGCATAATCCGGAATGTTCAATAACCGGTGGATTTGTTTACAGGGGTCCTAATCAACCCGGTCTTTTAGGAAAATATATTTATGCAGATTATTGTTCCGGGAAAATTTGGGCATTAACATATGATGGAATTAATCCTGCAACAAATCAACTATTGTTAACTATTTCCAATTCTCCTGTTTCTTTCGGAACAGATGAAACTAATGAACTTTATATTTGTACTTTTAACCAGGGAAGAATTTATAAATTAGTTCCCACTGCTGATATTATTGCGCCAACTACCTTGTCAGCAGAAGTTACTTCGCCGGGAGTTATAGAGCTTAGTTGGATAGATAATTCAAATAATGAAGATGGATTCAGCATAGAAAGAAAAGACGGCAATGGGAATTTTTCTGAAATAGCAACAGTAACAAATGTTATTTCGTATGAAGATGTAGTTACACAAGTTTCTGATTATAAATACCGCATATCGGCATACAATTCAACCAGCACTTCCGGGTACAGCAATGAAGCATGTATTTCTGCTGCAATTGTTCCCGTTGAATTTAGTCTCTTCACTATCGAGATAAGCAAGGATGAATCATCTGTCATACTGAAATGGGAAACAGCTTCAGAAAAAAATAACTTCGGTTTTGAAATTGAAAGAAGCATTAATTCTCTTTCGGGAGAAAATGAAGGAAGCTTTGTTACTATTGGTTTTGTAGAAGGCAGGGGAACGACAACTGAAAAATCAGTTTACTTGTTTAAAGATGATTTTAGGAATTATGGTTATAATGGTACTTTGCTTTATAAGCTTAAACAGGTTGATTTTGACGGCACAATCAGTTACTCAGGAACTGTTGCGGTCGATCTTAATGTTTTGAGAAAAGATTACTATCTTCGGCGAAATTATCCTAACCCTTTTAATCCTTCTACTAATATAGGGTTTAATTTACCTGAAGAAAGTAAAATCAAAATCGAAATTGTAAACTCACTTGGAGAAGTTGTTTCTGAATTAGTAGATGAAGTAAGACAATCCGGTTTTTATAATGAAACCTGGAATGCAAATAATTTTTCTTCCGGAGTTTATTATATAAGGATGAGCGCTGAGTCGTTTGTTTCTGATAAAAGTTATTACCAAACAGTTAAAATGATTTATTTGAAGTGATAATTTTTACCCGAAGGATAGATTCATGATCTGTAAAAAAGTTGATTAGAATTCCAAATGCTCAACTGATTGTGTCATTCCCTCCTATTTTAGTACAGTTTATTTCATATTGTTTTTTCAATTAATCCTTGGGTGCCTATATCGAAAATTATTATTCCTTCCTATACTTACTCCTGAAAAAAAAATAAAAATGTTCAAACGATTAATCTGAATTTATTTAATAATCTGCTATATAAACACCCCTACTAATAAAAACTATTTTTTACCAAATAATCCGCCAAGTATATCCTTACCTTTACTTAAAATATCACCCTCAGGGACTTTTCCTTCGGGAGTTAATTTATCTACAACTTGCGGAAGTAAGTTTGACAATTGAGAGGTAACGGCATTAGTATCCATTCCCGTTTTCGATGCAATATTTTTTATTTGATCTGAACCCAGAACATTAGCAATTTGCTCAGGAGAAACGGGTTGATTTTTCCCAGTTCCAACCCATGATGAAACAACATCTCCTAATCCTTTTGAGTTGAACTTGCTGATAAGTCCATTTAATCCGCCGCTCTGTTTTCCGACTAAATTCATTACTGTCGACATTAAGTCGTCATGTTTTTCTCCCTTTCCCCCAAGTACAGATTAAACTGTGTTTAAAATGTCCATAATGTTCCTTCTATTTTGTTATTAATTGTTATTTAAAATTATACTAGAAAATGAAGCAACTCGTAAATTAGGGACAATATTGTATGGATAAATCATTGTTTTATTCATCACATAAAACTGTTACTAAAAAATTTATTCTATTTTCCTTACTGCTTCGGGAGAGTTTTTCGGGATGTTATTTTCACGCTTAATAGCTTTAATTTCTAGCCCTCTCGGAGTAGAATTAAATATGTGGTTATAACTAACATAGAATCCCTCTCAATGTCAAATCTGTAACCGGCATATGTGATTAATGATGGTGATAAAACTTTCTTTTGACTCCAAGGAAATAATTTTATGTCGATAGTGTTCCTTTGGGAGAAAGACCTGACCTAAAGAACATTTAAATTTATTCAGGTCTGTAGAGAGGAAGGCTTAAACGAAGCAAGTTATAATAATGCACAAATACCAGGTGCGAAAAAGCTGGTGAGTTAATTGCAGATCAGTTTGTAATTTTAGTCTTTTTAGTAATTTATTTTTATTTAACCAGATGAATTACCCGAATTCTAAAGATCATCTGAAGAAAAAGTATCTCCCTGCATCATATCACCTGTTGTGAAACC
>CAZECH010000090.1:0-9331 GCA_964510675.1 uncultured Ignavibacteriaceae bacterium | reverse complement strand
ACAGAAAATAATTCCCTCTTTCGGAATAATGGCGGAGCAAATAACTGGTTAAAATTAGATCTCATTGGAGTTGAATCTAACTATTCTGCAATAGGAGCAATTATAAAGTTGAAATCTGAAATAGATGGAAATTCTGTTTGGCAGATGAGAAGAGTTGCCGGGCAAAACGGGTACTGCGGGCAGACTCTTCAAATCCATTTTGGTCTTGGTGATGCTTCGATTGCTGATTCAATTATAGTTGAATGGCCTTCAGGAATAAGACAAGTCTTGGAAATTCAAAATGCCAATCAGCATTTGATTATTACTGAAGATACAACTTTAACCTCTGTAAATGATAAAATCGGAACTGTAAATAAATATGGTTTGCTCCAGAATTATCCAAATCCATTTAATCCGGAAACAAATATAGAATTTCAGACAAAAAATTTTGGATTTGTTAATTTAAGTATTTACGATTTATTAGGAAACGAAATTGCAATTCTGATTGATGAACAGAAACCACCAGGAAATTATAAAGTTGAATTTAATGGGAATAATTTAACATCAGGAATATATTTTTATAAACTAACTACTAATGACTTTATTTCATGCAAAAAGATGATTCTGCTAAAGTAATTTTTGTGCTTCATATAACTTCCTACGTTGTTATTAAAAATTAAATTTGTAAATTAAAATTAAGTATTAGATGATGTAGGAGAATTATGCAGACACATGAACCCAGGAAACGAGTAAACTGGCTTTTAGTAATTACCCTGGTGATAGGAGTTCCATTTATTATTGTTTTACTCATAGTGCTAAATATTATTCCTGTATAAATGCTATTTTCTGAAGACAGCCTTAAATATATGCAATCTGCTTTGAAAGAAGCTCTTAAAGCTTTTGAAAAAGATGAGATACCGGTTGGAGCTGTAGTAATTCATAATAATCAAATTATCGGAAAAGGTTATAACCAGGTTGAATCTCTAAATGATCCGACAGCTCATGCAGAGATGATTGCTATAACTGCAGCTGCAAATCATATCGGCAACTGGAGATTGAACGAGTGCGATATTTATATAACTCTTGAGCCCTGTATTATGTGCACGGGAGCAATAATTAATGCAAGATTTAGAAATTTATTTTTTGCTGAATTCGATCCTAAATTCGGAGCTTGTGGTTCACTTTATAATATTCTTGCCGAAAAGAAATACAATCACAGCATTAATGTTTTTTCCGGACTTTGTGCAGATGAAAGCCGTTCTTTGCTTCAGGAATTTTTTAGAAATTTAAGGATTGCTGAAAAGCAGAATCCAAATTCTTTTTCATAATCACTTAATTAAACTTTAAAAATCTTGAATAGGATTCGTATTCTTAATAGCTTTGTAGTAAGTTATTTAAGGATTTTATGCGGATAATACTTTTCGGTGCACCAGGGGTTGGTAAAGGAACTCAAGCCAAAATTCTCTCAACAAAATTAAATATACCTCACATTTCAACAGGAGATATTCTTAGAGATGCTATAGAAATGAAAACACCTCTGGGAATGGAAGCAAAAAAATTGATGGATAAAGGTGAATTAGTACCCGATGATATAATGGTTGGAATCATCCGTGAGACTTTAAAAGGAGAAAAAAGTAAAAACGGTTTTATTCTTGATGGATTTCCAAGAACAGTTGCACAGGCTAAAGAACTTGACAAGCTATTAAATGAACTTAACATGCATCAAAAAAAAATAGTAGCTATTACAGCAGATGAAGAAGAGATAGTTAAACGCCTGACAAACAGAAAGGCGTGTAAAAATTGTAATTATATTCTTGCACTTGATGAAACAAAAGATAATAACTGTCCTAATTGCGGAGCAAAAGATAGCCTTTACCAGAGAAGTGATGATAAAGAAGAAGTAATTAAAAAAAGGCTCTTTATATTTAACTCAACTACCAAACCCGTTTTGAATTATTATGAGCTTTATAGTAATGTAATTTATATTAATGGAATTGGACAGGTTGAGGAAGTGAATCAAAGAATTTTATCCCGGCTTAATTAACTTATTCCTGTTTTTGTTTTATTACTCCCCTGTAAGCTTTACCATTTTCAATCTTAATTATTTTTGCATCATATTTTTTAACAATTTCATAATTGTGTGTTGCAAATAAAACAGATGTGCCTTTTGCATTAATCTTTCTGAATAATTCAACAATCTCATAAGAAGTTTCAGGATCGAGGTTCCCGGTCGGCTCATCAGCCAGTAAAAGAATGGGATCATTAATTATTGCTCTGGCAATTGCAACCCTTTGCTTCTCGCCACCTGATAATTCGCTCGGTTTGCTGTTTCTCCTGTGAATTAGACCAACTTCAGATAAAGCATTAGTTACTCTTCTGTTTATCTCTTTCTTTTGTGTATGAGTGACTTCAAGGACGAAAGCAAGGTTATCAAAAATATTCCTGTCGCTGAGAAGTTTAAAATCCTGGAAGACTATTCCAAGTTTTCTTCTTAGAAAAGGGAGATCTTTTGATTTTATTGTCCTGGAATTGTATTCGCCTACCTGTACATTTCCTGACTGGGGGAAAATATTCATATACACTAACTGAAGAACTGTACTTTTTCCGGAACCGCTTTTACCAATTAAGAAACAAAACTCGTTTTTACCCAGATCAAGATTCAGATCAGTAAACACGGGTTGGTTTGGATAACCATATTCTACATTACTGAATGAAAGCATTGGGATTTTTCTTTACTACAAATTGAGCTCTTTTAGAATTTGATTTTGCTTCCTTAAATGTGAAAGCATTATAACAATCAATAACAAATAAACCTGATTTCTCAATCAGTTCAAAATATAATTTAAATGGATAAATTTTTTGTTTGTGAATTTCTTTAAATATTTTTCCGTCCTTCAACTTGATTTCAAATATGTTATAATGAAATTTTGTCCGTTTGTTATAGATACTTAAATGATGATACGATATTTCATTTACCGTACCTGACCTTTCCGGGGTTTTAACATAAACCAGACTATTTTTTTCAAGGCATACATCAAAAGTAAAGATACCTTTATCTGCAAGGATACTCTTTATCTCTCTAAAAAAAATTAACAGGTCTCTTTTATTTAAAAGATAATTTACGCTGTCAAATGTAGAATAAATTAAATTATACTTCATTCTAAATGGTAACCTGGTCATTTCGCAGCAAACTTTAGGAATGGAATTTTTTCTGGATGAAAGCATTTCAAAACTTTTATCACAAATGATAATATTTGGATAGTATTCTTTAAATAATGTTGAGAATCTTCCGTTTCCGCAAGCAATTTCAAGAATTGAAGAATCTTCTTTAATATATTCCCTGCTGATACTGAAAATGTATTTTACCCATAATTTGTAATTCACATGATTCATAACATGATTATAAATAAGGGCGAGTTTTTCGTAAGGATTAACTTTAATCTTTTTCATTTCTGCTTCTGTTGCCGGCTATCTGTTCAGCATATTTAAAAGCTTCATACATGCTATTTTCATCAGCAATATTTTTCCAGGCAATATCATAAGCTACCCCATGATCCGGTGATGTTCTTATTATATTAAGACCAGCAGTATAGTTAACACCTGAAGAAAAATTCATCATTTTAAACGGAACTAATACCTGGTCATGATACATCCCCAAAACAAGATCATAATCCTTATATTTTCTTGAAGCAAAGAAAGCATCAGGAGAAAATGGCCCATCAACATTATTTTTGTTTCTAAAAATATTTATTATAGGTTTAATAATTTTTTCTTCTTCGTCCCCAATCAATCCATTCTCTCCTGCGTGAGGATTTAAACCAAGAACCGCAATTTTAGGTTTACGAATGCTCAAATCATTACTAAGCATTGCGATAATTACTTTTAGGCAATTTGAAAGGTTTTCTTTTGTAATTAATCCGGGAACTTTCCTAACAGGTTTATGAATAGTTAGTAAAGCAGCATTTAGTTTTTTTGAAAGGAAAGTCATTACAAAGTTTTTTGATTTGGACCAATCAGCAAGTAATTCTGTATGCCCGGGGAATTTAATACCGGCAAGATTAAAAGCAGTTTTGGAGATAGGAGCTGTAATCATTGCATCTATTTTACTTTGATAAACAAGATCGAACGCATATTTAAGCGATTTAAAAGCAATCTTACCGGATAATTTTGTTGCTATACCCGAAGTAATTTTAGCATTCCCAATATCAATAATCTGAACTTCAGGCATTGAATTTTCTTTAAAATCCTTTACTATCTTGTAGTTAAATCTGGGTTTTATTAGATGAATTGTCTCATTAAAAACATTTGAGGGGCAAATAAAATAGAAAAGAGAATTGGTTTGTGTATGAATTCTGTTAATAGTCTTTACGACAATTTCAGGTCCGATGCCGTTGATGTCGCCGCAAGTAAAGACAAATTTTTTGATTAACTGTTTTCTAATGAAAATTCTCCAACGCCTTGTTTATCTATGAACACAAATTTACGCTGAGGTTTTTCATAAATCCAGGTTTCAACAACTTTTCCATTTTCGCTGGAACTTCTTTCAACACTGTTTGGCTTACCAAATTTTATAAATATCATCCCCCTGTCAGTATCAATTCCGCTTTTCCCTGTTAATGATGAAAAGTTTTTCTGTACATGATCTACACGGCTGTAAAATTCATTCATTAATTCATTATACTCTGTTTCGGGAGTCGGATCTATTTTTTTCCAGTAATCAACCAGAGACCTGTAGTAGTTTTCTTCATCCAGATCTAATAGGGAATCAACCACATTTTCATTTTCAACAAATTTAAGAGCTTCAATCGAAAGTTTGGGATTTTTTAACGAAAATGGTTTGTTATACCATAATACATTTTCTTTGAATCTCTTGTTGATTTTATTATTAACAATTATTTCAAACTCCCCTTCTTTCAATTTCCCATTAAGACCGGATAAAACAAAATTTCTGCTTTGAAGATTATCCCCTTCAGTAACAATAATATTTTCAAGGTGTTCGGAAAAATCAATTGATGAAATAAATGATTCAGTTATGGTAGTATTAATCAAAGTATCTTTCAAACTTACAATCGTTACATCTATTTGACTAACAGACATATCCTTAACAGGGATTATTATATCGTAACTTCCTGAACCAAACGGAATACCATTTTCAAAATTTGTTAACTTATAATGTTTATTACCATTATATTCAATTTTTTTTGAATCAACAATTATGGGTTCAATATATGTACTGTCCGATATTTCAAGTTTGCTTTTTTCAATTTTATGTTCCTTCTTAGAATTCTGATCAATAAAAACTGGTTCAATATTAAATTTACCTTTGGTTAGAGATATTTCAATGAAACCTTCCGCAAATAAATCCGGTGAATTTGTCTGATCAAAAGTAACAGCTTCAATTTTCCAATCTTTAATTTCCCTTTTTACGAAGCTATCATTTGTATCAGATATTTCAATGCTCATCCTTACTTCTGCAGAATATGAATTTCCATTCTTTAAGAAAACAAGATTCTGATAAGCAATTTTATAGAGGAAATAAACTGAGGAAATAGAGTCAGATGGAATAATGATAGTCTGAGTTAAGAGTATTTTGTTAAATATTGGTTCCTTAAAATCGCGCCTTCTGAAACGTTCCGGCTGACAAAATACCTGGATAGAAAAAATTAAACAAAGGAACAGGATTATTTTCTTCATGTGCTTCATGATTTTAGCTGTAAAAATAAATCATAATAATTACCTTTCAAGGAAATTATTAAGGTACAGATATTTACTGCTAATGCTTAATTAATGGATGAAAGCCCGGCAGGGTTAACTATTCATATTATTGAGAAACTCTTTATTATTCTTTGTTCCTCTCATTTTGTCAAGCAAAAATTCCATTGCTTCCACTGGGCTAAAATCGCTTAGTATTTTCCTAAGTATCCAAACCTTCGAAAGCTCATCTTCCTTCATAAGTAATTCTTCACGTCGGGTGCCAGACCTGTTAACTTCAATTGCAGGGAATATTCTTCTGTCGCTAAGATCACGATTAAGTACAATTTCCATATTTCCTGTTCCTTTAAATTCTTCAAAGATAACATCATCCATTCTGCTGCCGGTATCAATAAGGGCAGTAGCAAGAATCGTTAAACTTCCACCATCTTCAGTATTACGAGCAGCACCAAAAAATCTTTTTGGTTTGTGAAGTGCATTTGAATCTACACCACCTGAGAGAATTCTTCCACTATGAGGAACAACTATATTATGAGCTCTTGCTAATCTTGTTATACTATCAAGAAGAATCACAACGTCTTCATTTGCTTCAACCATTCTTTTGGCTTTTTCAATAACCATATCTGCAACCTGTACGTGTCTTTCTGCAGGTTCATCAAAAGTCGAACTAATTACTTCTCCCTTTACGGATCTTTCCATATCAGTAACTTCTTCCGGACGCTCATCAATCAACAAAATAATTAATTTAATTTCAGGATGATTTCTTGTTATTGAGTTAGCAATTTTTTGGAGTAGAACTGTTTTACCACTTTTGGGTGGAGAAACAATTAACCCCCTCTGTCCTTTTCCAACAGGTGTAAGCATATCCATAATTCTCACTGAATATTCACCGGGTACAGATTCAAGATTCATCTTCCTGGTAGGATAAACTGGAGTCAGGTTGTCAAATAAAGTCCTGTCACGAATAGCATCGGGGTCGAGTCCATTTACAGCTTCAACACGGAGTAAAGCAAAGAACCTTTCTCCTTCCTTCGGAGGCCTTACCTGTCCGCTTACAAAATCTCCCGTTCTTAAAAGGAATTTTTTAATTTGAGAAGGCGAAACATAAATATCATCCGGTGAAGGTAGATAATTATAATCAGCAGATCTTAGGAAGCCGTAGCCGTCGGGCAACACTTCGAGAACTCCCTTTGAAAAAGTAAGACCATCCTTGGCTGTTTGGGCTTCAAGAATTTTAAAAATAAGTTCCTGTTTCCTGAGATCGCTATAGCCGTTTATATTCAGTTCTTTAGCTATAGAATTCAGTTCGACAATTTTTTTTGACTTCAGTTCAGAAATGTCCATTGGCATAGTAGATTCCTATTATACTTGTTTTAGTTACAAATTATATTTGATTAATTGAATTATTAAAAAATTCATCCCAGATTTACCGGATATGCTATTGAGGTTTATTTATACTTCGCTAATAGTTTTAATATTAATTGATAGGAACAAGAGGTTTCATTTGAAACTTACATCGAAATAGGTTGAATGTCAAGCAATTTTATCCATCTGTAAAGAAGATTTTATTTCGCCTACCAGGTACATGCTTCCCAGGATAACGAGACATTCATCCCTGCCGGCTTTCTTCCTGAAATCTGAAACAAATTTCGCTGGATTATCCACCGGTTTTACTTCAATAGTAACCTCCTTAGCTACTCTAATTAATTCACTTATTCTTAATGTTCTTTCAATACTTACTTCAGTTATATAAATGTCGTCAAAGCTGCTTCTAAGCATTGAAAGCATTTCTTTTGCATTTTTATCATTCATTACTCCAAATAACAGAGTATGTTTTTTGTAGTTATTAAAATCTTTCCTGAATTCTTTTATAAAATTATATACACCTTCCGGATTATGGGCTGAATCAAAAATAATGTCCGGCTTATAATTATAATATTCATATCTACCCTGAAAACCTGTGTTGCTAATTACATTCCATATTCCTGATTCTATCTTACCAAAATCATCTATACTGAGAGATTTAGAAACAGCAAGAGAAGCAAGAGCAGCGTTATATTTTTGATAATCACCCTTTAGCGGCATGGTCCATTCATTAAACTCAATTTCCTCAGTATAAAGTTCCAGGACACCGTTTTTTTCATTTGTATAATCTTCAATTTTGAATAACTGGCTTTTAGTTTCAGTACATTTCTTTTCAATTACTTCAACAGCTTCTTCAGGCAGGTTTCCAATAAATACTTTGTTATTATTTTTAATTATCCCCGCTTTTTCTTCAGCAATTTCTTTTAATGTATCACCAAGGATTTGTGTATGTTCAAGGCTTATTGATGTTATTATTACTGCAGAAGCATTTAAAACATTTGTTGCATCAAGCCTGCCGCCAAGTCCTGTTTCAATTACGGCATAATCAACTTTCTGATCTTTGAAATATTGAAAAGCCATTGCTGTTGTAACTTCAAAAAAAGTAAGTTTGTGTTCATCAATATATTGTTCATGTTTTTCATAAAAATCCGCAATAATTTTATTCGGTATCTGCTCATTGTTTAACATTATTCTTTCATTGAACTTTACAAAATGAGGTGATGTGTAAAGACCTGTTTTGTAACCACATTCCTGTAAAATGCTTGCAGTAAAAGCAGAAGTACTCCCCTTTCCGTTTGAACCAGCAATGTGAAATGCTTCTAATTTCGTTTGTGGATTTCCAATGTACTCCAGGAAAGCTTTGATATTATCCAAACCAAGCTTAACACCGAAAGTATGCAGAGCAAATAATTTTTTTAAAGATATTTCTATTTCCATTTTCTAAATAATATATGAACCGGTTAATTCGGAAATTCTTTCTATTCCCTGTTTGAGGCAATAATCTTCTATCCCTTTTATAATTTTTGCTGCAGCAGTAGGATCAATGAAATTAACTGTACCAAGCTGTACTGCAGATGAGCCGACAATCATAAATTCAATTACATCACGCCAATTCATAATGCCGCCAATTCCAATGACAGGGATATCAACTTTTTCTTTTATCTCCAGCACTTTAGCAAGAGCAATTGGTTTTATTGCCGGACCAGATAAACCACCATTAACATTATATATTTTTGGCTTTCTTGTATTTATATTAAACGAAGTTCCAACAAGAGTATTAATTGCAGAGACAGCATCTCCACCTTCTTCATTAACAACTTTAGCAAATTCAGAAATGTATGAAACATTGGGAGATAATTTAATAATTACAGGTTTATCTGTTACTGCTTTTACTCCAGATGTAATTTTCCCAACTGCCTTAACATCATTCCCAAATTGCAAGCCACCTTCTTTAACATTGGGACAGGATACATTAATTTCAAATGCTTTTATAGTTTCTTCTTTGGTGAGAATTCTTGTGCATTCAATATATTCTTCATAGGTACTTGCTGCGATATTGCAAATCAATGGAACATCAAATTTTTCAAGAAATGGGATTTTCTCTCTAATAAATTCTTCAACACCAACATTTTGTAATCCAATAGCATTAAGCATTCCTGCAGGTGTTTCAACAATTCTTTGCGGAGGATTTCCTTTTCTTGGTTTAAGACTTAATGATTTTGTAACAATACCGCCTATCGTATTCAAATCAATAAACTCAGACATTTCATTACCA